>JBLIFI010000011.1:0-23777 GCA_047633715.1 Flammeovirgaceae bacterium | reverse complement strand
TTTCCTTTTTGGATGCTTCCACAGGAGAATTTTTGGTGGCACAGGGAAAATTGAGTTACATCGACAAATTGATTCAAGGTTTCAATCCTTCGGAGATTTTGTATTGCCGAACTCAACAAGAACAATTTCGCTCACATTTTGGCGAAGATTACACCACTTTCCGACAAGAAGATTGGGCTTATACCTTAGATTTTGCCCAAGAAAAATTGACCAAGCATTTCGGAACTGCCACTTTGAAAGGCTTCGGGATTGAGCAAATGGAAGATGGAATTGTGTCGGCAGGTGCAATTATGAGTTATCTGGATTTAACCGAACATCATAATATTCAACACATTGCTACCATTTCCCGCATTGAGGAAGAACAATATGTTTGGCTCGATAAATTCACGATTCGGAATTTGGAACTTGTTCGAGCACAAAACGAGGGTGGAGTTCCTTTGATTGATATTTTGGATAGATGCGTAACACCAATGGGCGCAAGGCTGATGCGGAAATGGGTTTTGCTTCCGCTGAAATCTAAAGTTGCCATTGACGAACGATTGAATGTAGTTGAATTCCTGACACAGGAAGAAGAAACCTTCGATAAAATCCAGCAAAATCTACAGCAAATTGGAGACTTGGAAAGACTGATTTCCAAAGTGGCAGTTGGTAGAATTAACCCCAAGGAAATGGGGCAACTCAAAAGAGCTTTGCAAAACTCAGTTCCCATCAAACAAATTTTGTTGGAGTCGGGAAATGCCCACATGGAGAAGTTGGCAAGCAGACTTAATTTATGTGAGTTCCTTATTGAGAAAATTGAAAATGAATTACTAGAAAATCCACCACATGTTACCAATCAAGGTGGATTGATGCAAGATGGAATTGATGAAGAGTTGGATGAACTCCGAAAAATTGCCTATTCTGGCAAAGATTTCCTTCGCCAAATCCAGAAAAGGGAAATTGAAAGAACGGGAATTACTTCGCTCAAAATTTCCTATAATCGGGTGTTTGGTTACTATTTAGAAGTGACCAATTCGCATAAAGATAAAGTGCCTGAGGAATGGATTCGCAAGCAGACTTTGGTAAATGCCGAGCGATACATTACCGAAGAATTGAAGGTTTACGAAGAGAAAATTTTGAATGCAGAAGGCGAAATTTTCCAAATTGAACAGCGTTTGTTTTTGGAGTTGGTGCAATCTGCCACAGATTTTGTCGCTCCAATCCAGCAAAATGCTTTCTTGATTGCAAATTTAGATTGCCTGATGTCTTTTGCACAAATTGCCAAAGCCAACAAATACATCCGACCAGAAATTTCGGAGGAGACAGATATTGACATTAAGGCAGGCAGGCATCCTGTGATTGAACAGCAATTGCCTTTGGGCGAGCCGTACATTCCCAACGATGTCTTCTTGGATGATTCCGACCAGCAAATCATAGTAATCACAGGCCCAAACATGGCGGGAAAATCAGCTTTGCTTCGGCAAGTGGCTTTGATAGTTTTGATGGGACAAATGGGCAGTTTCGTTCCCGCAAGTGAAGCAAAAATCGGCTTGGTCGATAAGGTTTTTACTCGGGTTGGAGCTTCTGATAATCTTTCTCGTGGCGAATCTACTTTCATGGTGGAAATGACAGAAACCGCTTCGATTCTAAATAACCTGAGCCACCGAAGTTTGATTCTGATGGATGAAATTGGTCGGGGAACAAGTACTTACGATGGGATTTCCATTGCTTGGGCAATTGTGGAATACTTGCATAATCATCCGAATTGCAAAGCAAAAACCCTTTTCGCCACGCATTACCACGAACTCAATCAGCTCACCGAAGACTTCAAGGGAATCAAGAATTTCAATGTTTCGGTAAAGGAACTGGGCAACAAAGTAGTTTTCCTCCGCAAACTCAAAGCGGGTGGGAGCGAGCACAGTTTCGGAATCCATGTAGCGCAAATGGCTGGAATGCCAAATAATGTGGTCATCCGAGCCTCGGAAATCCTCTCGCACTTAGAGAAAGATAAGGTTACAGAAAAGACTTCCGAACGAATGCAAGAAGTCCCCAAAGCCAACTACCAACTGAATCTCTTCGACCCAATTGACCCAAACTACAACAAGGTAAAAGACTTACTCGAAAAACTGGACATCAACACAATTTCGCCTGTGGAAGCTTTGCTGAAGCTGAATGAGATAAAGGGAATGCTAGGTTGATTTGCTGATGTGGTAATTTGATGATTGGTTCCGCCATGGAATGGGATGTGAGAATTTGCAAATATGGGAATTTGGAAATGATATTTTTCGTACCACGACTCTCCTGACGGGGATTGCCTTCAATTCGTTAAACAAATAAAGCCAATTCGGTTTTATGAGTAAGAAACAATAAATTTCAGTTGTCCGACATCTTTAAGATGTCGGACAACTTGCGAAAAATAAAAATCTAGGCAAATCCACCGAATCCTAAAAATCAAGGTTTAACTTTGAGTAGGATTAAAATGAACATACTATGAAAATCAAGGTAGAAAATCTGGGAGCAATCAAGCAAGGGGAAATTGATTTGAGCAAAAACTTGATTCTTTTCACTGGACCGAATAATTCGGGAAAGAGTTATATGAGTTATTTGGTTTATGGATTTTATGAGTTGATAAGTACAAAAAGCAAATGGAGCGAAAAAGTTACAGAAAAGGTTCAAGAAACAATCCAAAAGGTTACAACAATAAGCGAAAATGGATATAAATATTCTGTGTCGATAGAAGATTTGATTACGCCTTTAGGAAGATTGTTTGAAGAGCAATTTAAAAATGTAATAGATACAAGTGACAATGATGTGTTTGGAACTGATATTGGTCTATCCCATTTGAGCTTTAAAATAGACTTTGATAAGCAATATTTACTAGGAGAGAATAATAGTGAAGAATCCGATGACTACATCACAGAAATACAAGATGGTGTTTTCACTTTAGAGGCTAAGTCCTCATTAAGACCAAAAGAAGTCCATATTAGCTATGATTTTCCATTATTTGTATCATACCTTTTTCTTAGGGCTGTATTTGGAAATGGTCTTGGTAAGATAGTTACATTCTTCCCAGCAGAACGTACTGCTCTCACAATGGTTGCTAAAGAAATTGTAAAAAATAAAGCATCCGAACGAGACGAAATCATCAGAAAACTACAGTACTCAAAAATCTCCGAACTCAAAAAAGAATTTCAAGACAAACTTCCTCGCTATCCGCTTGCCATTGCTGATTATATTGATTGGGTAAATGATTTAGACCAAATCACTCGAAATGAAAGTGAATTTCATGATTTGGCGAATGAAATTGAGGAATTGATGCTGAAAGGAAAAGTTTCAACAAGTGATTTTGGCAACATTCGCTTCACTCCACCTAAATCGAAAAAGCCTTTGGAGTTACATGTTTCCTCTTCTCTCGTAAAATCGCTTTCAGGTTTAATTCTCTATTTGCGACATCAAGCGAGGGAGCATGATGTGATTATGATTGATGAACCTGAACTCAATCTCCACCCAGATTCCCAAATTTTGGTGGCAAGGGCTTTGGCTAAATTGGTCAATGCGGGTTTCAAATTGATTATCAGTACGCATTCGGATTATATTATCAAGGAGATGAACAATCTGATTATGCTCCATAAGCAGAAAGGGAATAAGGAATTGATTCAAAGTTTTGACTGCACGGAAGATATGCTGATTGACCGAGAAGATATGTCGGTTTACTTTTTCAATGAGGGTACAATCAAGGATTTGGAGATTACTGAAACGGGCGTTGCCATTCCCACAATCAATAGTGCCATTGATGAGATGAACGATAGAATGGAAGATATTTACTACAAAGTTTTTGAGGAGAACGAAGAAATGGCAGACTAATGAGCAAAATCTTAAATGCCATCAGAAAGAACTTGCCCGATTCCTTAATTTGGGAAGGCGATACTCTACAAGAAATCAGGCTTGTGGAAGAGGACAGTTGTGCAAAATGCAAATTGGTTGTTCTCAAAAAGCAGAAAAGTGACAATGTAACTCTCACAATCAATTCAGATTATAAGAAAGAGAAAGGTGGTTTAGGCGATATATTTGAACAGCTGAAAATTGAATGTGAATCAAACAGCAAATGTGATTATATTATTTTCTGTGAAACTCCGAAAAAGACGATTGCCTTGCTAATAGATTTGAAATCGGGAGGCAAAACCGATTGGGAACAAATTACGCAAGGCAGGTTGATTGCCGAGCATTGCCTTGAAAAGGTAGCTCAACAATTGGGAGAAAATACTTTTGAGAATACGGAATTTCGTGCAGTTGTTTTTGCTACGGAGAATGCCAATCAAATGACTTCGAGAGTAAACAGGCAGAGGAAGTATTCTATTCCATGGGAAGGCATTATTCATGGAATAAAACATGCCCGAATGGATTGCAACCCAAGAAATCCATACAAGTTGAAAATGTTCGTGAGCTAAGAAATTCAACCTATTTTATGAAAGCACTATTATTCACTGATGTTACGCAATTTACTCAGAGCTTCTTTTGCCTTTTCTGTTTAGAGGCTTTTAGTTAACACTGTAACTGGTCGTTCGCATTCAATTTTGGGGAAAGGAAATCGAAATGGAGTTCGGAGTCTGATAGGGTTAAAATTGGGGCAAAAAGCGTTCAAAGCTACAAGTCATTCCCCAAAATTGGCAACCCTCACCAGCTTATTTGAATCTCAAGGTCTTGTGGCGAGTTCTCGGAGATATTGATTTCTTCTCACAAATAAACAATTTACGAAATCCAACAAAAAAATACTGCATAACATCAGTTATTCATTTCCCTGCTATTTTATGTATTCTCCACAAAAGCACAAGATGAAAGAATATACTCTGTTGTAAATCAGACAGCTTTTGCAAGGTAAAATCTGTTATTCCAAGTCTATTGTCATGATATCATGCATTTCCTTATTGTCTGCCAGTGTGATAATCTTGTTCGTAACTGTTTGCTTTTTTGTTCCCCAGTTTTTATAGAGCGATACATATACTTTTGTTCGGGTAGAGGCACGGTTTCTATTAGATGAAAAATATTTAACCTTCACTTGATAATTGCCTTTTTTTGCATTTGGCAACATATACATTTCGGGGCCATAGCCTGTGGTTACATCTTCAGTAATATATCCTCCGATTTTAGTTTTTGGATGATTATAAAAACATTCTTCTCCTGTAGGCTCTATCACATGTAAATCAATGTCTGTATTATCTGTATTCCATGAAATAACTACCATGATATCAACGGAATTTTCATCAAATTCCGCTTTCAGTTCAGTATATCTATTTTGGGTATAATTGATGAGCTCAGTCTCTTTTTGATTCGCTGTCTGCTGTAAAAAATTAAGGTAATCTAATGTGGCAATTCGCCTAAACTCTCCAAAACGAGGATTCCATTCAGCTGTAATGGCAATTTCATAATAAAGAATGCTTAATTCTATATTTCCAGATTTAGCCAACGATTTGGCAATGGCTAAATAGGTTTGTGGCTCATAAGGTCTAGAGTTCAGAACTCTCTTGAATAAGTAGTATGCCTGTTCACTCATTCCCCAATTCAAAGCCGTATATGCAATGTCTCGTGTTATGACGGCATCTCCCTGATTTTTTTCAATTAAAGAACTTAGCGTTTTTAGCCCATCTGCTTTGCTATATTTCTTTAGTCTTCTTTGAGCTTCCTCATTGATTTTGTCATAATCTAATGAAGCATTCAGCGTCTCCCCCAAAAATGCTTTTGGAATATCTGAGCTCATAATAGATTTTGAAGAAATTTGTCTCTGATTTACTATAAATTTATCTGTTGGAGTCTGCTCTATCACATTCAGTAGCGAGGTCGAAAGCTCAAGACTCATTCCATCTGTTTTTGTCAATTTTTGCAACCAATTTTCAAACTTCTTTTTAGGATTGGCAAGTAAGTTTTCAATGACTAACAATATTTCAGAGAGTAATTGATTTACTGTAGATGACATGACAACTGTACTATTGTCAGAGTTATCAATCTCATATTGTTTGTAATCTTCTTCTGTTTCGAGCATTAATAAAGAGCATGTTTTGCCTGGCACACTAAAATGTCTGGCATAAGCAATTGATTCTTTTTCAGTAGCACCATTGAACTCTTCTAGAATAGAAGTCGCCATTTGTCCGTAAGTTCTTCTGGCTAAATCTGACTTGATTACATAATTAGGAGAAAGGGTAATTGTCTTTTTAACACCATTCTGAGAGATTTGTAACTTCAGTTTGGAGTTTTTTGAAAATAAGCCTCTCCCTGAAATAAATAATTGCTGATTGGGGTAAATATAATCAGGCCTGCCTGCTATGAGAATATCTTTATTTTGCCCACCATCAATTTTTTCTATCTTCCACGGTTTAGAGGCAAATGCAGTACTCGTTTTCTGTACTTCATCTTCTCCTGTTACAGTAAATAAAGCACCGCCACTTGCTCTTGTCAGATGATTCAATTTATTAATACTAGTGCCTGACATGCCCGTATTGAAGGCAAATAATCTATCATTTGGTTTGATATTATTGACCATTGCATAGCTATCATCTTCTCCCCAAGTATCATCGCCATCGCTCAATAGAAAAATATTTTCTGCTTTATTCTTAGAATTAGCTTCAGTGGCAATGGTAGATAATGCAAGATTTATATCACTCGCACCTTCAAGAGCTAACTTATTTGCATACGCTAGAAATGCTTTTACATTTTCAGGTGTGTTTTTAATAGCTTCCTGTTTCCACCAAAAAGCTTCAATATTAAACATCAAGACATTAAAACGTTCTATTCTATTCCGATTGTTATTGAGCAATGCTTCTGTTAATTGCAACCAAACATTAAATTTATCTGGATTGGAACTGAGCGAGATATCTAATGCAATAACAGCATCTGTGCTAGTCTCAGAGATATTGGTTTGAGGCAATTCGGAAGTAACAGAGTAGGCAAAATAGTTCTCCTTATCATAAGAGCTTGTAATCGCCATGTTCTTAAGCGATTTATAGCGAATGCTTATTTCTTTATCGGTTGGATTTTCTAATCTGAACTGTTTGCGCCCATTCTTTGCAGAGATTTTTGTTTTAGGCAAAATCTCAGATTTAACTCCATCTATATCAGCAATATCGAAATCTAATATAAGCGGGCAGTCTACTTTGGGAATAGCAAGGTTGAATAACCAATCGCTGTTCAATGGAGTTAAATTCACATCATATCCAATTACAATACGATGAAGTTTCTCTGGGATAAGAGGGAAAACTCGGCAATTATAAATATCTGCACCAGCCCATTCTGCCAAAGCGGGGTCAATTTGTCTGCGTACGGTTTGTCCGTAGGCAAAAGCGGCTTTTTCTTTTGGAACTACTTGTGCTTCTTTAGGAGCCAGCCAAGCATCTGAACGGAGATTTTTGATGCTTTCGGTAGAAAATACATGCTGATTTGATGCTATAAACGGCAAACTGTCATTTGTATTCTTTTTGTCTAGGTAAACAGACTCTCCAAAAGCAAAATAATAGGGCGATGCGCCTTGTGGTAGTTTCATTTTGAATGTGCCTTCCATCTGGACCGATTCATTAGAAAAAAAGAAATAATCAACCAATACTCTCGCTCGGAAACCATCGATTTTGACAGCCATTTGCGCGCCTTTTAAAGGCAACTGCTCGGTGTCTCCAATAAAAAGAGCTCCCAAATTCGCAGATTCGCCTGAACGCTTCCATGTCTTTGTTAATTTATTAGCTTTATCTGCCCTCCCTTTCGATGTCTTTGCTGATTGATTAGCGTTACCTGCCCTTCCTTCTTCTAGTCTTTGCTCAGTAGCTGGAATATCCAGATTGTAATAATTATCTGAAGCATACTCTGACGTTTCGTCTTTAGAAAAATTAGAACAGCCTGGGCTATAAAGAAGAAAAATAAACAGATAATGACACTTTTTCATATATGATTGGGTTAGGTGTTTATAGATGGATAGGGGTGTACGTCTAAATGCAGATTTTTCAATAAGTAAAAAACTGTACCCCGCTCTTCTAAAGTGGTTTTCATTAAAAGCCGTTCTAGAAGAACGGAGTACAAAAAAGCTAAATCTGCATTCTGATGTACACTTGATGTGAGTTGTCTAGTATTTCCATATCTATCTCCATTCTTTATTAGACTCAACTAAGATTTTAGAAAATTGCTATGTGGATTTCTCTTAAAACCTTAGTTGAGCCTAAAAATGTATAATAGTTTGATTGTCAGATTATCATGAATTCTGTTATTTACTAAATTTAAAACCTCAAAATCACACCACCATTGATAACTCGCCCTTCTGTGATTGCCCAGATTTCGGCAAATTCAGGTTTCTGAGGAGTTCCCAAAACTGGCGACTCAAATTTGGAAAGTCGAGTGTCCAAAAAGTTCTCGAAGTTTAGGTAAAAACTCACTTTCTCGAAACTTCGCATTATCATCAATCCCATTTCTATATAATCATCAGTTCGAGTGTAATCGCTACGGAATTGCTTACCTGTATAATATAATTCGTAGCCAATTCGCCACTTTTCGTGTTGTTCATACACCAAAACTGCTCCAATATTATGTTTTGGAGTGAGTGGTTTTTGGTTGTTGGAGTTCTCATAATCCAATTCTGTTTGCACAAAAGCATAGTTAGCAAACAGTTTGAAATCTTTGTAAGTCAACTTTATGTTGGTTTCAAAACCCATCGTGTTCACATTTCCATCTGCATTTTCCAATAAAAAATCAGTTGGGTGAGTAGGAGGGAAGGTCGTGTTTGGAATCTCCCTGATTACCAAAGAGTTTTGGAGTTGTGTGTAGAAGAAAAGGTGATTGAATGAAAAAGTCCAATCGCCACCTAAATCTTTAGAGTAATTGAAATCCAAGTTCAAACCTCTAGATTCTTCTGCCTCAATGTTTGTTTGGTCAATTGGCAACACATGTTGGAAATTGAGCGATTCGGTTGCCTCTGTGAAAATTGTGGTAGTTTTGTAGCCATAACCTCCGCCTAATCGGGAAGAAAAATTTTCGTTTGGAGCGAACAGTAAAGACGCTCTAGGAAGCAAAAACTCTTCAAAACGATTATTATAATCGAACCTCAATCCAGTTTCCAACACAAATTTCTCGCTCAATTCTATACTATTCTGTGCAAATACGCCATAAGTGGAGTTTTCATAATCTCGTAGATTTGGAGTTTCCAGACTGGTTTCTCCAAAATGGTCTGTGTAAACATTCGCTCCAAAAATCCATTCCGATTTCCCTTTGAAAACCGTGTAATTTACTTCTGAGAAAGAAGCAGTTTGGTGTCCTGCAAATTTATAATCGGGCAAATTCAGCGTTCTGTCATAGTAGGAAATACTGTTTTTGATGTTCAGTTTGCTAAAATCATTGATTCTATGGCTGTATTCCAACTGGTAGGAAATTCGTTTCGATTCGTTCTCATTGAAAAAAGGACGGTTGGCAGTTGGTTTTTCCTCAATCGCTTCTATATCTCCGCCAACTCGTGTTTCCAACAAAGAATTTATGCTGAAACGTAGCTTCGATTTTTCGGAAACTTCCCAAAATAAAGTCGGATTGAAACTGATGGCTTTGGTTTCAGGAATTTCCGAAAAACCATCGTCATTTACATCATACACTTTTTGGTAATTGCCTGAAGTGTAAATTGTCCAGCCTAATTTTCCTTTTTCTTGGCTGTAAAATGCGTTTAGTGTTGTTTTCAACGCAGAGGTTTGGTCAATCATCAATTCCAAACTTGGTTCTTCAGTTGGTCTTTTGGAAACTAAATTGACTACGCCTGCAATTGCACCACCGCCATATAAAGTGGAATTACTTCCTTTAATTACTTCCACTCTCGCCAAATCTAAGGGTGGAATTTGCATGATATTCAATCCGCCAGAAAATCCACCAAAAAGAGGAAAGCCATCTTTGGCAATTTGCGTGTGTCTTCCATCCAAACCCTGAATCCGAATGCTTTTGCTGGCAGAAGCTGCCGAAGTTTGCTGGATTTGGATTCCCGTGCTTTCTTTCAAAAACATGGTAATATTCGAAGAATTCATCACGGCTTTCTCGCTTAATTCTTCGCCATCAATGAGTTCTACTCTGGTTGGAGTTCGCTCAATTGTTCTTCCTGTTCGGGTAATGGAAACAATTACTTCTTCCATCATGTGTTCATGATGACCAGGAGAAAGCAGAATCAAAATTGTGTCTTTGGAGTTTGGGAATTCCATTTCCTGCTCAAAATCCTCATAAGCTACATATTTAGCAACTACTTTGAATTTGCCTTTCGGAATGTCTGATAGTGTGATAATTCCCTGTAAATCAGCCACTCCGCCCAAATTTGTAGAAGCCAATTGAACAGTTGCGCCAATCATGGATTCTTTAGTTTCTGAATCCAACACTTTAAAAAATTGGGTAGAATTTTGTGCGCTCACGAAAGTAATTCCCATTGAAAATAGGAATAGAAAAAGTATATTTTTATGTATCATTTCAGTTTTTTTATAAATGTTCAACCAGACCATTCACATAAATAAATGGGAATGGCAACTTGATTGAGTTGATGAGATGTTTGATTTGTACCCGTAGCGGATAGCTTCCAGCTGTCCTGACTAAAAAAAAGCCATTTGCGCAAGGAAATTTCTGATTGTAGTCGAGTGTTTTTTTTATCAGAACTACTAGCTTTTCTAGCCAATTGGCGGACGAAAAACGGAATCTGAGTAACGATTTTTGAAATCGCTCTGATGGAAATTGGAAAAAGAGATAAGTTCAGAGAAAGTGGGATTCTGAGTGGCTAAATCTTCTTCTGAACCCAAGTGAACTTGGATTTGACAACAGTTGCATACACAAAATGGACTGCAATTATCGTCTCCACAATCTGATTCATTGTGAGAATGAGATTCTTGCACAGTAACCAACTCATTTCCTCCAACCTCCTGAAACTCATCGGAGCAGGGGAAAAGACCTAAAAATAGAAGGTAGATTGATAATATGTAGGAAAGTGTTTTCACTACGGCAAAGTTAAGCCAATCTTTTCAGGATTTTGAGTTTTGCTTGTGATGATTTTTCAACTTAAATGATTTTTTTTGACTCAGAATTTGAAAAACCCACTTTCATAAATTTTAATAGACAAATTCTCAAGACTTCCGTTGCCGAGAATATAAATGTTAGTAGTTTTGAGCTAGGAAAAAACTGCTTTTTGAACTATGTGGGAAGAAATTAAAAATGCCCTAGAATACACAATCATCCATATCAAAGGATATGAACTGACTGTTTTCGATTTAATTACAATAGTGCTGGCTTATTTGATTGTTCGTTTTTCTCTTTATATTCTTCAGACGAAGCTTAAGAAAGTTGTTTTTGTCAAGAAGAATATTGAGGCAGGAAGGCAGGCAAGTATTTTACAGATTCTCCAATATATAATCTATACACTTTTTTTTATTTTTGCTTTGGGCAAAGTGGGGATTAATGTGAGTGTGATTATGGCAGGTTCGGCCGCACTTTTAGTGGGTTTAGGGTTTGGTATTCAACACATTTTTAACGATTTGATTTCAGGTTTAATCATGCTTTTTGAGGGAAATGTTTCTTTTGGAGACATTATTCAAGTAGATGGATTATTAGGGAAGGTGGAGAAAGTTGATTTGCGAACCACCAAAATCCACACAAGAGATGCGCAAACTATTATTGTTCCCAACCACAAATTTGTAGAGGAAAATATTATCAATTGGACGCACCAAACCAAGTATTTGCGTTTTGATGTGGCAGTTGGAGTTGCCTATGGTTCAGATGTGAGGTTGGTAGAAAAACTGCTTTTTGATTGCGCAAATAATCATAAAAAAATAACGGATGTTCCCAAACCTTTTGCAAGATTCATGGATTTTGGTGCTTCCTCGCTCGATTTCAAACTCTATTTCTGGTCTAACGAAATTTGGCAAATAGAAGGGATTCAATCTGATTTACGCTTCGATATAGACAAGGTTTTCCGTGAGCACAAAATCAGCATTCCCTTCCCTCAAAGAGATTTGCATATTATGAGTAGCGAAGTGCCGTTGTTTCCGAGTGTTGGGAAAGAATGAAATGAGGAATGAGAATTTGAAGATTTAATTTATGGATTTAAACAAATATCAAGAAGAACAAGTTCCTTCCAAATCGGTTGTTTTATTGAATTTAATGACCACAAGTGATATAAAGGATATAGTAGTGTGTGTAACAGGTATCTTTGATTCTGAGAAAGATGTTTTTCAGCAGGGATGTGCTGTTGTAATAGAAATGATGTCAGGTTTATCAGTTGGTTTTTCGTGTAGGGATGATATAAACGCTGTTACCTTATGGCTTGAAAGAGATGGACATCGATGGTGTAATGAAGATTATTTTGAAAATGATTCTGAAATCACTTCTGTAAGAGTATCTGATTCTACTGATTTAAAATGGCAATCCATTTTGAAAGAGAAAATTGACTCTTTTTATGTCGTAAAAAAACATAGATTTAGAAATTCAAAGTACGAGAGTTTAAGTAACGAAGTAGGTTTGATTTTGAAAATAAATAGCGAAAAGTACTTATATATGAATAATGATATTGGAGATTCTCATAATTTCACAATCAATTTATTTGATATAATGCCTTTGATAGATAAAGATTTTTATACTATGCTAGAGCTTACTGTACACTAGGTTTTCGCACATTTAACCTACCCAACTTCCAATCAAATCAAACAATCCAAAAATCTTTGCCTCAGTAAGCAAAATCATCACAACCAATAAAACTCGAATCCATTTATTGGCATTAGAGTTTTTGAGAGAGAATTTGGCGGCTAAAAGTGAACCGAGTAATTGCCCAATTGCCAAGAAACCTCCCATGAGCCAGTTTACTTGGTCATTCAACACAAAAACGAGCAACACAGGAAAGCAGAAAGCAAAAACCACTACCACTTTCACAATATTGGCTTTCACCATGTCAAAACCCATGAGCGAGACAAGGGAAACCAACAACATAATCCCAATTCCTGCTTGAATGAATCCGCCATAAACTCCAATGAAAAAGAAGAGAATAAAATGAAGCCAGCTTGCTTTTTTCTGTTCAGAAGGCTCATTGTTTTTTAACTGTTTTTTCGGATTGAAAATAATGAGGAGTAACAGAAAAAACATAATTCCCCCAACCACATAGCGGAAAGTCTGCTCATTCAAATCTGCGGCAATGAAAGCTCCCAGAATTGCGCCTAAAACAGAAGGTATAATAAATGGCAAACTCCATTTAAATGTATTTTTCTCATGTTTTCGGAAAACCCAAACTGCGGTAATAGTTTGAAGAGTTGTCCCAATTCGGTTTGTTCCATTGGCAATATCGGTGGGCAAACCAAAGAAAATAAGTGTGGAAAGCGTGAAAACAGAACCACTTCCAGCGAGTGTGTTCACAAGCCCAGCGGCAAAACCTGCCAAAATCAGCAAGCCATAGCCATACCATTCTAATTCAATTTCAGCAGTCGGGATTTGGAGAAGAGTCATCGGAGTATCAAGTAGAGAGTATCAGGAATCAAGACAAAAAAGCTCTTAAAATGCCGAAGATAAAGTTTACAAATAATTTCCTTTATAAATCTTAGAAAAAATGCACTTCGCTGTTTTTATCGGGCGCATCTCAAAATGTCGCAGTAAGGATTTGGAATCTGTCGCTCGCCTCTTGGCGAGTGGCGCAAGGTGTCGGCTTCCAGCCGAACTAGAGGCGCTTATGAAACTTTCTCAATCTGCGACAAGATGAGATGAGCCCAACCAAGTGCGTCTCTTTTTATCTCAATACTAACTACTTGCTACTCAAAAAAGGCTTCCCTGCACTTCTCGATTATAGAATTTCAGTTTTGGCAAAGTAATCCCAAGTGTGGAGTTCATGCTTTCAATGAAATGCTCCGTCAATTCTGGGCAAAGCACATCTTCTGGTTCGTGGAGGAAGAAATAGACTTTTTCCAAGCCTTGAGCAAACCAGCTTTTCAATTTTTCTGCCCAATAATCAATTCGCTCAAAATCAGTTGGGTGGAGTGAGTTTCCAACAAAGCGAATCATGGCTGTTTTTGTGGTGAGTCGAGCATGCAAAACGTCTCTTGCTCCTGCCACATCAGTAATTACGGTGGAAACTCCTGTTTTTTCGAGTTCCTCAAAGGTTCTTTCAGCTTCCGAATTCCCAGAAAACCAATCGGGATGGCGAAATTCCACCGCCAAAGGAAGCGGGAAGTCCTTGGCAAATTGAATCAGAATTTCTGCGTTTTTTGGCGAGAAAGTTGGGTGGAGTTGTACAAAGCAAACCCCTAATTTCTCTTCCAGCAAAACAACTGAATCGGTAAATTCTGTAACCAAATTCCCAACTCCGCTCAATCTACGATTATGGCTGATGCTTTGTGGGATTTTCGGGCAAAACTCAAATCCAGCCTGCGCCTTCTCCTTCCAACCCAAAACCATTTGCTTACTCGGTATTCTGTAATGTGTTGTGTTGAATTCTATGGTGGAGAATTGCTTACTGTAATGATTTAGGAAATCGGTAGGTTTTGTTTTTGGCGGATAGATTTTACCCACCCATTCTTTGCAACCCCAAGCTGGGCAACCAAAAAATACTTTTGGATTCAGATTAGCTTCCCCATTCAATAGTTGTCGAGTTTGCAGATGGTCTTCGGGAAGCGTAAAATCCACCTGACTTATGTTTTCTAGTTTGCCAAATTTCATAACACTTGTATTTTGGTTGAGAATAGAAAACCGACCTAACTATTTATTGTTTCCAACAAAGCGCAAAAAAAGGACTTGCTTTTCGAGCAAGTCCTTTGAATCTTTTGTTTCCTATTTAAATATTTGAATCATGGTATAAATCATTCCCGGTAACCATAACAGGATTGTTAAAAGTAAAGAAATCAAAACCCTATCGGTAAACTGCCAATCTTCGTATGCTAACATTCCCAATGGGGGAATAAAGAACGAAACAAGTACTATCAGTAAATCTGGACTTGAAGATGTAGTGTTTTTGGCGTCTTTCATGAGTTGCTTCAATCCTTTTCTTGTTTCCCTCTTTTCCTTTCTGTTCATTTCTTTCCACTCTTTCTTGTAGTCTTTGATTATCGACTCCACTTTTTCCTCAGAGGTCGGATTGGATGAATCGTAATTTGAAGAGGCGAAAGAAGGTGTGAAAATAAGGCAAAGAATTGCCACGAAAAAACTGTTGAGTGTTAGTTTCATTGTTCGGAAAAGTTAAGTTAAAAGTGGAATTTATGACTAAATAATTGATTTCCCATTCAGAATGTTTAGTGAAAAGCAATTTCTTTCCTTCTTTTATAGATTTCAATACTAGGAATGCGCTAGTTGATGTTTGCTACTCCACCCGAATTGCACTAAATTTGCAGATTCATTCAGAAAAATTTATTAGGACACAGGAAGATGGGAGATTTGATAAAAGATATTGGCATTTTGGAAGGCGGAGAGCAACACTTAGAAATTGAAGCTACGGATATTTCCAAAGACAATGCTACGCCCGAACAGCGTAAATTATATATAGAGAGTTACGGTTGCCAAATGAATTTCTCAGATAGTGAAATTGTGGCTTCCGTGTTAGAGAAAGAAGGCTTTGGAACTACTTCCAAGCCAGAAGAAGCAGATTTGATTTTTGTAAATACTTGCTCCATTCGGGACAAAGCAGAGCAAACAGTAAGAAATAGACTGCAACATTTCAAGCAATACAAAAGGAAAAACCCTGATGTAATGGTAGGGATTTTGGGTTGCATGGCAGAAAGGCTAAAAGAGCAATTGTTGGAAGAAGAGAAAATTGTAGATTTGGTAGTTGGGCCTGATGCTTATCGAGATTTGCCAAACCTAGTTGCCGATGTAGATGATGGCAGAAAAGCAGTAAACGTATTCCTATCTCGTGATGAAACTTATGCAGATATTACGCCTGTTAGACTGAATTCCAACGGAATTACTGCATTCATTTCCATTATGCGTGGTTGCGACAATATGTGTTCTTTCTGCGTAGTTCCGTTCACTCGTGGGCGTGAGCGAAGCCGAGACCCTTATTCTATTGTGGCAGAAGCGCAGGATTTATTCAATAAAGGCTATCGAGAAGTTACTTTACTGGGACAGAACGTAGATTCCTACAAATGGTCGGAAGATGAAGAATTGAAAGGCAAAGCGCAAATTGAGCGTGCGGGAGTTCCTGTAGTTGAGTTTGCAGAGTTACTCAAAATGGTGGCAGAAATTAGCCCAGATTTGAGAGTTCGTTTCTCTACATCACACCCGAAAGATATGACGGATGATGTGCTCTATGTAATCCGTGATTATGAAAATGTATGTGAGCAAATTCATTTGCCTGTTCAGAGCGGAAACAGCCGAGTGCTGAAAATCATGAACAGAACCTATGACCGTGAATGGTATTTGAACCGTGTGGAAGCAATCAGACGAATTATTGGCGAAGATTGCGCTATTTCCTCCGATATGATTTCAGGTTTCTGCACCGAAACTGAAGAAGAGCACCAAGACACGCTCACTATCATGGATATTGTGAAATATGATTTCAGTTTCATGTATTATTATTCTGAACGCCCAGGGACTTTGGCAGCCAAGAAATTTGCCGATGACATTCCTTTAGATGTGAAGAAAAGAAGGTTGAATGAAATCATCAAAAAGCAACAAGGTTATGCTTTGGAAAGAAATCAGCGAGAAATTGGCAAGACAGCCAAAGTCTTGATTGAAGGATTTTCCAAGCGTTCAAAAGAACATTTGCAAGGCAGAAATTCAGCTAACAAAGTGGTGGTTTTCCCGAAAGCAAACCACAAAGCAGGAGAATATGCTATGGTTAAAATAGAAGATTGTACAGCAGGAACTTTGTTGGGGACTTCTGTGGAATAAGAATTAAAAATCTGAAAAATATGGAGTAAAGAGAAAAGAACAAGGAAGAAATGGCCTACTGAAATATTCTTTCCTCTTTACTCCTTTTTCTTTCTCCACTTTGGACTCACGACTAAAGACTTAAGACTTTTTCAAAATCAGCGCATCTCTATAAGATTTCCCTAATTGCTTAATCATCTTGTTCCATTCCTCAAACTCGGTAGGTTCAAGAATCAGGTAGCTTTTGTAAATTTCCCTTGTCTGAGTGATTTTACCTTCATTTTGCTTGTAAACAATAGAATAGCCAAAGTCTTTGTGTTGGAAATCGCTGTTTTTGGGCAATTCCTCAATTTTGTAGCCAGTTGGCAATTCGAAAACGGTAACAGCTCTGTCTATATAATGATAGTTGTTTTCCAAAGCCAATTTTCGGTCTTTGTCAATTTTCTGATTGAAAAAGGGTTTTTCCATCGTTAAGTTCAAGTAGATTTCATCTCCGATGGTTTTGGCATAATCTTCTACTTGGAACTCATACTCGATTGTCAATGGTTTTTCCTTTTCTTCTTTATTGAGAATCTCGTAATCATCCACCAAAAATTTGTTGCTTCCTTTTTGTACAAACCCCTTGATTAAGGCTTTTTGCTTATCATCTTTCTTACCATCAAATTTGTAGAGATTGGTAACTCTGGTGTAGCCATTCAAATCAAGCTTTCCTTTTCCTTTCAGAACTGAATTTTCTAAGTTGATATGAATGGTGTCGGCAATAAGGTTTTTCTCTTTTGCCATCACGGGTACTTTCACCACCTTATAATTGTCTTTGTCAATTGCCAGTAAAGCCTCTTTACCTTGAATAAAAGCCGATGGCATTCCGTAATAAGTGTCTGAACTTGTAGCATCTAAGAAAATGACTTTCCCGTCTTTCTCATAAGTCGCAATCATGTGATTATCAACCATTGGAGTTGGTAATTCGGAATAGGTGTAGGGAATGGCTCGTGAGCCAATCCATGTGATGTGAGATTTGATTCCCGCAATTTTCAGCATGTCGGTAACAATGCTCGCCATGTCTTTGCAGTCTCCGTAACGCTTCTCATAAACATAACCAGCATCGTGGGGAATGAATCCACGCATTCCTTGCTCAAAGGCAATGTATTTTATGTTTTCTTGCACCCAATAGAATATCTTCTTCACTTTTTCCTCTTCCGAATTCACTCCATCCACCAAGCCATCTACAATAGATTTTAATACTTTATCTTCCTCCAGATTCACTTTGCAAGTCAACTCAGAATACCAACCGTAAAGGTCAGATAAATCGCTCATGATAGATTTTTTTTCTCCATTTTTATTAGTGTATTTCCCCACATAATAAGCAATATGCGGAAGGTAATAGCTGGCTTTTGGTGCGCCACTTTCCACTTCATAACTGGCTAGGTTTTCTGCCGACCAAGTGTATGTTTTGTAATCTCCAACCATAGTTTCTTTAAATTTGAAATCTACTTTTTCTGTATTGAAGAGCTTGAAAATCAGTTCAATGTCTTTATGGACAGTAACTTCCAATTTGGTGCTAATTACGGGAATAAATGAGCTGAAATAGAAGGGCGAAAAGAAATGGGCATCCAGAATTTTCTGCCTTTCCTGCAAAGTAGTTCTCACGCCAGGCTCCACACTTGGGTAAAGGAAACTCATTGATTTTCCTCCATCGAAGAAAATGCCCGAAGACGATTCGCTTTTTTCTTTAAAATCGGTTACTTGGATTGGCTTGTATTTGTTGCCTTTCGGAATATGTGTTTGTGCATTCACACCCAAAATTTCACGAAATGGGGAAACATAAATCTGGTCTTTCGCCAAACCTTTTGAGCGTTCATCTAAATGAAGCAAATCGGAATAATCTTCTGAAATAATACTGATGGAGTCTCCTTCCAAATCAATTTTTACTTGTCGGTTCAGTTGGAGATAAATCCCCAAGTCTTCAGGAAATTTGCTTTTCCAATCCTCAAAGTCTTTTGGGCTTTGTGCAAAAAGGCTAAATGCAAACAAAAATTGAGTAAATATTAAAATTGTCTTTTTCATAGTTTCTCTAATGAGTTTGTTTTATAGATTGTTTTAAGTTGATGTCTGTTTTCTTTAGTAATTTAATCATCTTTGGTAAGATGTTGTTGCATTGGTAATCCATATGGGGAAAACGAAATTTCTTGTGAAATAGTTTTTATTGGAAATACCTACCTCGCTTTATAGTAATATGAGAAGTTTTATAATGCTAGACATTTTAGTTTTTGGATGCAAGCGTGGACGCTTGCATCAGTTAAACCGTGCCTGTCAGAACCTCAGTTCTGACAGTTTTCGGATTCTCAAATCCGAGGAAAATGAAAAATGTCTAGCATTATAGAGAAGTTTATATATTAACATCAAAGTGATGAGAATTTAAATACTATTTTGATGTTTTAAGTAGTATGGCTTAGATAACTGTTAGATTTTATGAAAAAACCTGATTTTCCCGAAAATGAAGTACAGCGGCAAAAGGCAGTTGAGCGCTACAAAATACTAGATAGTATTGAGGAGGAAAGTTTTGATAATCTGACCTCAATAATAGCAGATATTTGCGAAGTGCCTATTGCATTAGTTTCTATACTGGATAATGACAGAAATTTTTTGAAATCGCACCATGGTGTTCCTTTTAATGAAGACCTAAGGGAACGTTCATTTTGTGCCCACACTATTTTAGAAGAAAATGGTGTTTTAATTATTCCCGATGCCACAAAAGATGAAAGGTTTTATGATAATCCATTGGTGACAGAAATGGGTGTGCGATTTTATGCTGGGGCTTCTCTTGTAGATGCTCAAAATATACGAATAGGTGCTTTTTGTGTTTTTGGTACAGAACCTAAAATCCTTTCTGAAAACCAAAGACAGGCGCTTTATAAATTATCTAAACAAGTAATATTGTTGATGGAAAATCGATTATTAAGCATTGACTTAATAAATACGAAAACGGTACTGAACGATCGGAATCAAGAATTGGAGAAATTTGCTTTAACTACGTCTCACGATTTGAAGTCTCCACTAAACAATATATCTGGTTTACTTGAACTGTTAAAGATGTCTGCAATGCAGAAACTAACAGAAGAAGAGCGAGATTATATTGAATTGTCTAAAAAATCGGCCAACTTTTTATCTGGTTATATCTCTGGTTTGTTGCATTTTTATAAGTGCGAACAACTTCCGACAGATGAATTGCCAAACATCGAATCGGAAATATTACTGACAGAGATAGTATCGGTTTTTTCTACTTCGGAAAGCCAGCTGACATTCCAATCAACAGTTCCGTTTTTAAATCTGAATAAAGAATTGATTAACCAAATATTGATAAACCTTATTTCAAACGGGTTGAAATACAATAACAGTAAAACGCCCAAAGTCAATATTTCTCTCACAGAAGATGAAGTGAATTATTGCTTTGAAGTAAAAGATAATGGAATAGGAATTTCAGTAAAGAATCAGGACAGAATTTTCAATTTGTTTGAAACATTCAATTCAACTGACAGGTCTGGCAACAAAGGTACTGGAATTGGTTTGGCTACTGTGAAAAAACTGGTGACCAAATTGAATGGGACAATCAACGTGTCTTCCACAGAAGGCGAAGGCTCGGTATTTACTTGCATAATTCCAAAGAGCAGATAATAGCGTTCATTGTTCCATAGAAATAACCTCAAAACATAATGTCTGCATACAAAAAGCTAGGTTTTCTCATGGTATTTATTCTGCCATCGCTCATTATTTTAGGCTATAATTTGGGTGGAGTGTGGACTTTCAGCAATATCCTTTTTGCCTATGCTTTCATTCCCATAATTGATGAGATTTTTGGGAAAGACCCACAAAACATTGAGAAAAATGATTTGCCTGCTTTGGCTGGAGAGGTTTATTTTGAAGGTGTTTTACACGTTTTGGCTTATGTTCAAGTCGGAATTGTAATATGGGCTTGCTACGTTTTCTCTTTAGGAACAATGAGCGGGTTGGAGATGGTGGGAATGACTTTGAGCGTGATGACTTTGGGTGGTGGAGCAATCAATATTTCCCATGAATTAGGACATAAACCTTCCAAAATTGCTCAGTTTCACAGCAAAATGATTCTGATGACTGTTTGCTACATGCACTTTTTCATTGAGCACAACAAAGGACATCATGTTCATGTGGCAACTCCGAACGACCCAGCTACAAGCAAAAAGAACCAAACTTTCTATCAATTCTGGGCGCAAAGCGTATTCGGAAGTTGGCTAAGCGCATGGAATATCGAGAAAAGAAGATTGGAGAGAGTGAGAAAATCCACAACCTCTTTTAGTAATGGAATGATTTGGTTTGCCTTACTTCCTATTCTTTTTTGTGGATTATTGACTTTCGTTCTCAGTCTCCAAACAGGAACTTTTGTTTGGATTGTGCCCATCTTTTTCTTCACACAAGCAATTTTAGCTTTCTCCACCTTAGAAGCAGTAAATTACATTGAACATTATGGCTTGATGCGGAAGGAAATCAAACCGCTACGAACGAGTGAATCCTTTACATTCTTGGAACTCCAACCACATGGTAAGCAATTTTCTGCTTTTCCAACTCCAACTCCAACGCCATTCCAACCACCACGCCTACGCAGCTCGCCCTTACCAAATCCTCCGACATTTTGAGGAAAGCCCGCAACTTCCCGCAGGCTATCCGCTTATGATTTTGACTGCGCTCGTTCCACCACTTTGGTTCAAGAGAATGAATAAAAGGCTAAAAACGTGTAAATAAAAATCTTATGATGCCAACTATATTTCCAAAGTGGTAAAAGCTTTTGCATGAATTACTTCCAAAAACTGACAAATGCCTACTCCAATTTCCTATTTTAAAAAGCAAATCCGCAGTTTTGGCTACGCCATCAAAGGCCTGAAACTTATGTGGAAAGACCACAATACATGGGTTCATGTTCCTGCGGCATTTATTGTGGTTGGATTGGGCTACGGTTTTGGAGTGAGCAGAAATGAATGGCTTTGGCTCATTATTGCCATTGCCTTAATGTGGATTGGCGAAACCTTCAATACTGCCATAGAAAAGTTGGTAGATTTGGTCTCCCCAAATCATCATGAATTGGCAGGTAAAGTAAAAGATATTGCTGCTGGTGGAGTACTGCTTTGCCTGTTCTTCTCGCTACTTATTGGTTCTCTGGTGTTTTTTCCATACTTATTCAATCTTCTTTATGGAAAATAACAAGTTTTAGCACCTTTTTCTAAATAACAGGCAAATCTTAACAATAAGTGAAACCTACACTTTCTTTCTGTAATGTATGTTCTCACTTGAAAAATGGGCTATTTTTTGTTATTTTGTATCTACTTCATGGTAATAATAGAAGCCGAACTCTTTTTGAGCTTTATTTTACTAACAATATTTAAAACTAGCATCAATAACTATCATTAATGTACCTGACTATGAAACGCCTCCGACTAACGCTCTCATTAGTAATGATTATTGGGGTAAACCTGCTTTTCGCCCAATCCAACTACTCAGATTATTCCTACTCTCAAAGGGATAATTTATTCTACGATAGCTTCAATGATAACTACAATAATTGGAGTACAGCAAATGGCTATATGTCTGGTGGAGTCTATAAATGGACTGCTCCATCTACAGGAACGGCATCTGCCCTGAAGCTTTTGCATGTAGATACCAGCAAAGACTTTGAAATTGAAGGGAAATTCAAATATGTAAGCGGAGGGAAAACCACCAGGCTAAATTCTTTGATTTGGGGGTGTGAAAGTAGTGGAAAGAAAAACTATTTCGGATTCACACCAGATGGAAGCTTCAGAGTAAGTAAATATGAGAATGGCGACTATTCAGCCTATCAAGACTGGACAAAGTCCACAGCCATCAGCAAGTATGACTGGAATAAGATGACTATTCGAAAGGTAAGTGGAATGATGTATTTTTTCATCAATGGAACAAAAGTGCACTCTATGTCTTTTAAGCCTTTTTTTGGAGATTATATGGGTTTTCAAGCATCCACGAGCGCAACTCTACATATTGATTATATTCGGGTTTCCTATCTCACTAAAAATCCATCTTCTTACGATTATGTGAGTTTTTCTGACAGAACAAACTTGTTTTATGATAGCTTCAATAATAATGACAAAGATTGGTCAAGCGGAACATCAGGAAAATCTTCGGGTTATATGACTGGTGGAGCTTACCATTGGGAAAGCAAAGTAGAAAGTGGCTACATAGTTCACAAAGAGGTTGATATAGATGAAACCAGAGATTTTGAAATTGAGACGAAAATCAAATATTATAGTGGTAAGAAGAATAGCGGTTTAATGCTGGTTTGGGGAAGGAATAGCGCTACTTCCGACAATTATAATATGGAGTTTTCTGCCAACGGGAAATATTGGATTGGGAAATATGAAGACAAAAGCTATGATGCTTCAAAAGGTTGGACGGAATCTTCTTCGGTAAATCAATACACTTACAACAAAATGACTATTAGGAAAGTTGGTTCTAACTATTATTACTTTTTCAATGAAAAACTGGTTCATAAAGCACCCTTCAGAGCAACGTTTGGAAATCAAGTAGGATTTCTTGCTCCAGGAAACACGGCTATTCGAGTAGATTATTTGCGAGTTTCCTATATCGGCAAGAAAAACGACTACGAAAAAGAAGTCATTGCTTACAACACTCCACCAACCATTACAATCACAGAACCATCGAATGTGGCAAGTCGTGGGTTCGATGTGGTAGAAGCCAAGTCTGTTAGGGTTGCAGGAAAAGCGACTGACTCTGACGGAATCTCCAAAATCACCGTAAATGGCACGGTTGCCACCGTAGATAGCGATGGCGATTTTTATGCCTATGTCTATCTTACATCGGGCAATAACAATATAAGCGTAGTAGCTACTGACAACAAAATGAAAGTGGCCACTAAAGCCTTCAAGTTGGATTACAAGGAAAAAGAAGTTGTGAATCCAATT
>JBLIFI010000010.1:0-24190 GCA_047633715.1 Flammeovirgaceae bacterium | reverse complement strand
CATAGTTTCGAATTTCCACTTTTTTGCTTTATCTTAATAATCTAATCGTGCCATATTCCACTTGTTTTTTGACTCTTCAAAAGCACAAATATCCGGGGAACTTTTCTCAATCTTTTGAACAGCCTAGTTTAATCCTATTCTAGATAAGAAAATAAGTTTGTTAAATCTCCAATTTTGAACATTACCTCTGAGTAATCTCCTCTCATAATATTGTCTTTTTTAAATTCGTATTGCAAAGATTCAAATTTCTGCATATAAGTTGGGGCTTCGCCTTCAATTGAAATCCATAGAAGTTCTAAAATTATTGTATGTTCTCCCACTTCTACTTTGCCATTTAGTACATAATCTGCTTTTTTGTTAACCATATTGATAAAGTTCTGATAATAGGCTATTTTTTTATCCTTAAAAGTATGATTAAGACTATGAATAATATGATTATTTGCAATTTTAGTTAGGCTTTCCGACAATGTTTTACTTGCATTTTTTCCAACAAATATCGAGTCTATTGAGCAATAAAGCATGTTCCCTAACCTCTTTTTGGGTTTATACATATTTACAATATCAATAAATTGATATTCAAGAGAAGTACTTAAAAAACTCAACGCATCAGACAAATCATCCTTCGACAATGGCTCTTTCATAGGAATACTAAATCCATGAAGCCACATTGGTTCAGTTAGATGAATGTTTTTTATGTACAGCATTAGGTACGGTTTATCATTCCATCCCCCCAGTTTTCCATACTCTAAACGGTCTTCCAGTACTATTTCTAAGTAAAGATTACTAGTTTCTCTACTACCAATTCTGAGGTTATTATCTACCATATACGACCGAAAAATATTCTTCATGGGTACAAAAAAAAGAGATTCAATCGATTTGAAAGTGTCTGTTTTCTGAAACCCTTTAAATAATTTTGAACCCATTCTAATGCTTATTGTATCTGGTAAGCTAATTGAATTAGGCAGTACCTTTTGACTATAAATTGAGTTTACAAATATGATGGATAAACAAAAGACCGAGATATATTGCTTCATTATAAAAGTTTTTAATGAAAGCCTGATTAGAATTGTCTAAATTATAAAACAGGCTTTCAATACATGGGATTATCTTACTAATTAGTCATAACTTCGCAGAAGACAATATCTTTTCCTTCAGCACTTTTAGCTACTTCTTCATCATTATTTCCACTAATTATAGCTTTACCACCACTTGCTGTTTGGCATTCCCACCTAGTCCCTCCCTTCACATTCTTCATCTCATTCACACTCATTTTCTTACCTGCAAATTTTGCGAAATTCTTCATAATTCTCTTTTTTAAATTAAAACGATTGATTTTACAACTCTTGCGTTGGCCAACAAAAGAATTAATGCAAACCTAAACCAAAGAACGTTGCAGAATTTGCAAATACTGTTAATGGCGTTGCAAAAAATGAGAATGATGTGAATGAAGGAACGTTATGTTTCCTGTCTACTTCGAAATCTACTCTAAATAATCCGCATCCAACCGAACAATCCTTTTCAGAATTTTTGTAGTTGGAAAGCAGGTTGGAAAGACTAGAGAGTGAGTGAAGTGGTTGGTAAATGAGATTTTTTTGTAGGTTGAGGCGGTGATGAATATTTTGGTTTATTATTGTATCAATATACTACACCTATTTCATTTGAGATTTTCTTTGTTTCTTCTGATTTCAATTCTACAAATTCGTTTCCCCCCTAAATACTATCCATTATTTAGGTCTTTTTTTATTTGAATTGAAACAAACTGTACAGCCTCGGACAAAAGCTTGTATAAATATGGTCTATACTTGTAAGTGTTCACAAGCTTGAACTCTCTCTGATTTATAATCTGGCTATTCTTGCTAATAATAATTCTGAGTGAACCTCCTAGATTGGGTTCGGATGAGATTTGAACCAGATAATTACAATTTTCCTGTTCAGATTTTTCAAAAAAAAGTCCAGCATCTATCTTCTTATAGTGGTAGAAGTATATTTTCATCTCATTCTCTATTACTTTATCCATGTTTTTTGCGAAACTTTGCGCGTCAAGTAAAATTTCGCAAAAAACATTGTTTTTGAAATATTGCTTGTCTAGTACATCATACTTCTGAATTACTGGAATTAATTGTGTTAGGTCGTATAGAAGTTGGTTATGCATAAAATCGACCCATTTCTTTTCTTTCACGTAATTATTGGTACTCTTAGAAGAATACGATATCATATGTGTCGCTTCAGACACGCCTAGTAAAACCTTTGAAACTTTATCTGACAGCGATACTTCCCAGTATATAGATTTGGAGTGATTGGGCAAAATATTTTCTGTATCTGCCTTTAGTAAAAAATCAATCACATATTCTGCCTCTATACTATCTACAAGAACAAAATGGAACTGTTGTTGATAAGATTTTATGGAATTGTAGAAGAATTCTGAAATAAGTGTCTCATTATCTGCGTTTAAGTTGGTTTTCAAGCTTCCAACTGAAACTTTAAGTAAATTATTGTATTTTGTGAAATTATTTGATTGAGAGACAATTAACTCTTGTTGAAGGATGAAAAACAAACAAATAGTAATAATCCGCATAACTACATAATTGATAGATGATCTTGCAGAAGAGAATTATTAGATAATTTTCTTCTGCAAGAAAAATAATGAAAAGTATCTTATTCAGGTACAATATCAGCATAGACGAAGCAACCATTAGCGTCATACGAGACATTTCTCAATGTATGACCTTCTGGCACATCAAGAATATGTTTTAAGTCTCGGGCAGCAGTATTAGTAATGCAACTCCCTCCCTTCACACTCTTCATCTCTCCCTTACTCATTTTCTTACCCGCAAATTTCTCAAACTTCTTCATAATTCTTTCTTTTCAAATTAAAACGATTGATTTTACAACTCTTGTATTGGCCAACAAAAGAATTGTTGCAAACCTAAACCACAAAACGTTGCAGAATTTGCAAATCCTGTTAATGGCGTTGCAAAAAATGAGAATGATGAGAATGATGAGAATGATGTGAATGGAAGTACGTTAGGCTGAGTGTTTTCTCAAAAAATGGCTGAAATTCATCTTTCTGATTCCACCTCTTAGTTGATTGCTTTCACCATCCTTCAATTTCACGAAGCCAAATTTGACCTTGCCATTTTCAGTATACTGGTATTGTTTGTTGCTGTAAACAATGGGTGCGCCAAAGCATTCTTTCATCTCGTTGATGAGTCGGTAGAGTGTTGGGATTTTGATGCCGAGTTGTTTTGCAAACTGTTCTCTGCACCCTGTGGCTTTATTGCGAATGAGTTCATCGGCTTCTTGCATGAGCGCAAGTCTTTCTTGTAGGGTCATATTAGTTGATTGTAATTGTAAAAAATGGATTAAATGTGTTAGTAATAAATGATAGTTTCAAAAGAAATTGTTAGTAGTTATCCATTCTGTATTGCAAAAGAGAGTAATTTATTGAATAAATGCAAATGGTTTGCAGTTTTCAACCACTAGCTGAAGCTAGTGGCAATTGAATTGTAGTATAAAGGGTCGAGAAGGAAATGGCATCCGACTTGACCTATTTTTAAACTCTGACAGCCATTCCATTATCAGCTACGGAACTCGTAAAGTTACTTCCTCAAACTTTCCTATTTTACTTTCTTACTTCTTTACTATTTAAACTCAATTACCGAGTTCCAACTGGTTCTTCACTAACTCAAAATACAAGCCTTTTTGCTTCACCAAGTCTTTATGCGTGCCAATTTCGGCTATTTTGCCTTTGTCTAGTACAATAATTTGGTCGGCATTTTTTACTGTGCTGAGGCGGTGGGCGATTACAATTACGGTTTTGTTTTGCGTGAAAGCCTCGATTTTCTGAGTAATCTCCTTCTCGTTGTTGGCATCTAACGCAGAGGTGGCCTCATCGAAGAAAAGGTAGTCGGGATTTTTATAAACCGCTCGGGCAATCATGACTCGCTGTTTCTGCCCTTGGCTTAGTCCGATTCCGTCTCCACCAATTTTGGTGTTGTAGTTCAAAGGCAGTTCTTCAATGAAAGAGCGGATATTTGCCACTTCGCAGGCAAAAAGCAATTGTTCTGTATTGATAGTTTCCTCGCCTAAGGCAATGTTTCTGGCAATGGAGTCGGAGAAAATGAATCCATCTTGCATGACTGAGCCTACTTTTGCACGCCAAAGCTTGCTGTCCAAGCTTTTCAGAGGAGTTTCTCCCAATTTTATTTCCCCACTTTCTGGGTCATAGAATTTGAGAAGAAGTTTGAGCAAAGTAGTTTTTCCGCTTCCACTTGCGCCTACAATGGCGGTGGTTTTTCCGTGGGGGATTGTTAAACTCAACTTTTCAAGCACAAAATCTGCATTCGGATCTCCGTAGCGAAAATCTACATTTTGGAGTTTAAGGTCTTTGTTTTCGGGAATAAGCATGGCTGTTGTTGTCTGTTCATCTTCATCGGGTTTGTTATGAATTTCCCCCAATCGCTCCAAGCTAATTTTGGCATCTTGCGCTTCTTGAATAAAAGTAACAAACTGCAATACAGGCGCATTGAGTTGCCCGAGAATTTGCTGAGTTGCCAACATCATTCCCAAAGTCATGTTTCCATCAATTACTTCTTTGGCCGCCCAAAAAGTAATAAGTATATTTTTGAGCTCATTTAAAAAACCTCCACCTGCATTCTGATATTGCGCCAATGCCAAACTACTCAAACTGATTTTGAACAGTTTTACCTGAATTCCTTCCCATTCCCAACGCTTTTGTTTTTCGCAATTGTTGAGCTTGATTTCCTGCATTCCTTGCACCAATTGCACTTCGTTGCTTTGGTTGGAAGAAGCTTGATTGAATCGTTTGAAGTCCAACTCTCGCCTTCGCTTCATGAAAAACAAAATCCAGCTTACATATAATGCACTTCCTACCAAGAAGATGATAAATATCTCTACGCTATAAATCAGCAACACTACGCTGAAAATCAGAAAGCTTACTACGGAAAATAGAAAACTCAATGAAGAGGAAGTGAGGAAATGTTTGATTCGCTCATGGTCTTGCATTCGTTGCAGAATATCGCCCAAATTTTTGCTGTCGAAAAAAGAAATCGGCAGTTTCATCAGCTTAATGAGGAAATCGGAAATGATGAAGATATTCACCCTCGCAGAAATGTGCAGTAAAATCCAACTACGAATAACTTCAATGGCAGTTTTGCCAAAAAACAAGGCGACTTGAGCCACCAAAACCGTATAAACAAAGCCAATATCTTGCTTGTTAATTCCAAAATCTACCAAAGCTTGCGTGAGAAATGGCAGAACCAATGCCAACACACTTCCCGCCAATAGCCCTAAGAAAACTTGAAAAATGAGTTTCTTGTAGGGAGTGAGGTATTGGAAAAGGAATCTGAAACTCGTTTTCTCTGGTAACTCGCCCATGAATTCCTCGGCATGGAACTCTGGTGTGGTTTCCAACAAAAGCAGAATGCCTTCGTCATCTTGCCCTTTCCCAATCCAACTTTTGCAAAACTCTTCTTTTGTATAAACCAAAAGAGCATTGGCAGGGTCAGCAACATAGACTTTGTCTGTCTCAATTCGATAAACCACCACGAAATGTTGCTGGTTCCAGTGGGCAATGCACGGAAATGGAGCTTCTTCTACCAAGGTTTCAAAGTTTGTTTTGACTGCCATGGTTCGGAAACCGACTTTCTCGGCTGCATCGGCAATTCCCAACAAAGAAACTCCCTGTCGGTCAATGTGCGCTTCTTCCCGCAAATATTGGATACTCAACTCCTTTCCGTAGTGTTTCGCTACCATTTTCAGGCAGGTCGGACCGCAGTCCATTTGGTCGAGTTGTGTGTAGTGTGTGAATTTCTTGATTGCCATAGTGGGGCGAAGATAGGAATAATCGGAAAATTAGTTGGCATTGATTTACCATTTTCAATCTCTCGCTTGCCAAAATTACTCACTCGAAAAACCTGGATATTGCCCGCTACAAAACCTCTCTGAAATAAAACTTCACATTCTCGATTGAATAGAGTTGGGGAAGTTCATAGCCGTTGATGAAAAACGTAGGTGTGTAGTTGATTTCGTGAGTCTCACTCCAAGCAACTTGCCTTTTTAGGCTTTCTTCCACTTCTGAACTTACGGTTTTGGTTGGATATTTCTGCCTCCAACTCTTGGAATCAGGATTTGCGTACCATTCTGCCAAGGCTTCTTTTTGGGTGGTTGGATTGGGAAGCATCAAGATTTGTTGGGCGATTTCGGATTGGGAAACGAAGCGAAACTTGAAGCGGACAGTTTCGGAAAACTCCCAAAGCAGACTTTCCAATTGCCTGTGAGCCTTTGCGCAAGGTTTGCAGAATAGATTCGTAACCATCAGAATTTCATGTTCAGCATTTGGGTTGCCCAAAACCATTTCATACTCAATGTTACCAGTTTCTACAAACTTGCTTTTCTCCAACAAACTCCCGAAAACTTCTCCATCCATTTTGAAAGTGTTGAGTTCCTGTTTGGCTGGATTGAGTTGTTGCGACTCTTGCCACCAAGGTTTGGCGAGCAACCAAAATGCGGTGGGAATGGCAAAACCTAAAATCAACAATTGCAGGTTTGGGACATTCAAAGTTGGGAAAGTTGGAAGATTCAAAAATTGGAAACCCAAGGCAAACTCCAACCAAAGTAAAATCAACACGCCTAAGCATAGCGGACACCATTGTTTGACTACGAATTTCTGATAATAGACCGAGAACAAAGTATAAGGCAACGCCAATACACTCAACCAAGCCAAAAAAGGAAGCCTTTGGATTGAGCCAACCGAAAATGAAGAAAATAACAGCACGAAAAAACCACCGGAGAAATAGACCAAACCCAATTCGGAAAGGCTGAGCCAACCGAAAAGCTTGGAGGCTTTAGAATCCAACACAGTTTGGCAACTTGTTTTTTTGGAAGAATTACAAAGTTTCTGAACCAAAGAGTTGTTTTGGTCAGATTGGGCAATAAGCAAAAGAACACTCAAAGCAATTCCGATGACTTTCAGAAAAGCCATTCCTGCAAAAGCTAAGTTTTGGAAGTTGAAAATTGTGAAACCGATAATTAGAAGAGCAATGAACACCAAAGCTGATTTTCTAAAAACGCCTAATTTCTCCACATTTCTATTCGCTTTGTAATTTGGTTCTTGGGAATTAGCATCAGGCTCTGCCAAAATGGTAATTCCTGACCATTTTTCAGAAAACTCTGTAAGTGGTTCTGAAACTAAACCTGTTTTTGGATGCTGATAATGAATTTTACTCTCAGCCAATTTCTCCAAAACCACAAACTCCTCATCTGCCAAGTAGGCAATGGCTGGGTAGGGAATCTCCGCCAAATCTTCTGCTTCTAACCGAACGGTCATATTCGGGATTTTGTAATCGAAAAGTAGATTTGAAAGTGCGGAAAGAGAATTTTGTGGAAGGGAATTTAGGAAGTGATTGGTAAATGGGATTGATTGGGATTTGAGGTAGTGTTTGAGTGTGTGGTTCATTGTAAAACCTATTTTACAGATGTATATTATTCTAATTCTCTGAGAAGTAGGTAAACAGCATTAGACAATTCATCATGGATAAACGGTCTAAATAAACCCATTTCAACTGTTTTGCTACTTATCAATACTTCGTACACAAAGGAGTAGTCCTCGGACATTAGAGTCATTAAATAATTATCCTCCCGTCTTTCCAATGAACCCAATACCAAAAATGGATTCTTAGAAAAAGAATCTTTCATGATTTTGTTTCCATCGTACACATTTATCTCTCTCTTTTTAAATGCAATAATTTGTTTGAGGTAGTCTGAGAATAGTTGTTTTATACAACGTGCTTCATCTTCGAGCGACTTATCTACTTCAAAATCATTTATTAAAATAACAATCTCAGGCATGGCTCTTGGTCGATAATTCTCAACACCATTTACTGAAGGAAATATCACACCCAAAACAACTGTTTTCTGTAATACATCAATTATATAAAAATCTTCTTTCGAAATAACATCTTTTGACTTTTTCCACGTTTCTTCTGGTGTAGAGTGAATATCAGAATATGATAAAATCTTAGTACTATCTTGAATGTTGCAAAGTTTCCAGTTAATTTCAGTTTGCTGGTTTGGAAAGCCCATATTGTTTACTCTGTAGGTAACATGCAGTACTTCACTTGCATTAAACTTGTGTTCTACTAATTTGTAACCATATTCTTGTTGGCTAGAAATTACGAAATTTCTAATATTTCTAGAAATGATATTATGCTCGCTAGAATCCGTATTTATAACTTCTACAGGTTCAAGGTATAGGTTTATTATATTTCTGCATCTTTTGTCATTTACTTGTCCATACATATTGAGGAAAAATAGGTTAGAAAAAAACAACAATACAAATCTTAATTTCATAATTTGAAGTTAAATTGAAGTGGTGTACATCTAAATGCAGAAAAGAGTCTTTTCATGTAATTCTTGCCTTTGGATATAAGGCACAAGTGGGTACTTGCGCTATATTTAGTTTGATTGTTTCTTTTGAAAACATTTTGACGTACACCCAATTGAAGCTAGCAGAGTACAAACTCTACTAGCTGATTCGATTTAATCACATGTTATAGTGTGAAGCCCAGTCCCATCACTATGAGATTGACAAGTTAGACCTCTTTTCTTTAACTCTTTGAGATATCCTTCTGCTTCATAAGATGTGAGCCCCCCCTTCACATTCTTCATCTCTTTAGCACTCATTTTCTTACTTGCAAATTTTTCAAACTTTTTCATAATTCTACTTTTCAAATTAAAACGATTGATTTTACAATCCTTGCGTTGGCCAACAAAAGAATTAATGCAAACCTAAACCATAAAACGTTGCAGAATTTGCAAATACTGTTAATGGCGTTGCAAAAAATGAGAATGATGTGAATGGAAGAACGTTAGGCTATTTTTCTGCCTAGAAAATGGCTGAACCTGTTAGGAGTTCCTTACAATTTAAAACTCCTCATCTGCCAAATAAGCAATTGCTGGGTAGGGAATCTCCGTCAAATCTTCCGTCTCCAACCGAACAGTTATGTTCGGGATTTTGTAATCGAAAAGCAGATTTGAAAGTTCGGAAAGGGAGTTTTGTGGAAGGGAATTTAGGAAATGGTTGGTAAATGGAATTGATTGGTAGTTGAGGTAGTGTTTGAATGTGTGGTTCATTTTGAATGGATTCATAATTCTAACTTATCTCAAAACCGTATGAACAATATCGCTAAATATTTTTCTAGTGATTTTATGCAAAAATTGACTAAAATCTCCTTGCTTAATTCGTTGACTATTAAGCTGTTCTTCAAAAGTAATTGTATTTGGGCTTACTTTAATTCCTCTTTCAGAGGTTGGATTCAGTTTAATCATTATTGTCATATTTTCTCTATCTAAATTTGAAATAGTCGCATTGAGCTCAAAATCAGCTTTGTTAGTAATAGAGTCTAGCAAATTGAATTGATACATATAATTCCCGTTGTAGTAATTAGTTTGTTTGGTGTAATATGCCAGCGTATTCTGAAATGCTTTTTTCATGCGACATACTAGATAAGTAGTATCTATCGACTCTTTCAATACAATGTTGCCAACACTAATAGAGATAGAGTTTTCTTCGCTAAAATGAGCTTCTGTATTACCATGTAGTGGTACAATGCACGAATTTGGTAAAGTCTCCTTTCCAAAGTACCTAACAATATTTCCTTCTAAATTCCCTTTCTGCAATAAGTCCATGTTTACAAATCTACCAGTAACAGTATCTTTATATGCTTTATCGTAGATTACTAGAGCCATGGTATATCTTCCCTCAAAAAAACCTTCTGGAAACCTTTGGCTAACCCAATCTCCATAGTTTATTGAGAGTTTAGCAATATAATTTGCCTCTGAGAAATCTTCAACTAACAAATATCCTAATGTGTCTGAATAAGCTTCTAATGCTTGCCTAATTCCATTTTCTGAAGCCTGTTTCAAGTAACCAAAAGAATCATTTATAGACTTTTTCTTAAAAACAGAAAGGGTATCTATATATATTCTGGCCTTCTGTATTTCACAGGATTGTGCATATACAGAAGTAATCAAAAACAAATTAATGGCAAATACAAGTAATATTGATTTAGAGACCATAAGATTGGTAAGAATAAAGCTGTTTTGAAACAAAATTCGTAATCAATCAAGTAATCCCTCTTAACAAGGAATACTTGATTGAAACTACTATCTTATATTACTTCTTCTTTTGTGCATGTACCTCCAGTTCTATCTGCAAATGCTATAGCATCATTTACTGCCATAAAACTAGCTCCTGCGCCACTACCAGAACAACTCCAATAGTAAAATCCCCCCTTCACATTCTTCATCTCCTTTGAACTCATTTTTTTGTTGATAAACTTTGCGAAATTCTTCATAACTTGATTTTGTTTAACGATTAAAAAAAATATTTGTCCGCAAATATCAAGATTTAAAAGCGAATTACTTACATTCGTTATGTCGCTTCATCAGAAGTTTCACTTCCGTTCATCAGTAAAAACAACCATAAACACAGAAATTATGCTACAAGTCGGCTATAAAATTAAAAAATTCAGGGAACTCAAAAATCTTACCCAAGAATATTTGGCAAGCGAGTTGAACATCAATACCAAAACCTACGCCAATATTGAGAATGACAAAGCTGAGCTTACACTTTCTCGCCTAGAAGAAATAGCGAAGATACTGAGTATTGACCCAATCGCCTTACTAAATTTCGATGAAAAGCAGTTTTTCAATAACTGTAACCAGTCAGGTAACATGAATCATATTTATAATGATAATTTTGCAAATGAACGTGAAGCCTACCAAAAACAAATCAGTCATTTGCAAGAAGAGGTTAGTTTTTTGAGGGGTTTGGTTGGGAGTAAGTAAGCAGAAATGAGTTTCTGTAATTTCAATGACTACAACCGCAATCATATTTTGGGCAGCATTTTAATCTGTCCCTTTGTGAGAAATGTAAAAACCAACGTCTTTAGGGTTTTCATATTTAGAGAAACCTGCCCAAAATTGGCGGAGCGCACGGAGCTTGGGCAGTTTTGGCAACAGGCTTCCAGCTTTTCTCTTTGTGCAAATTTCTATGATTTCCCTTGCGCTTCATCCATTGGCGATTAGCAAAATCCAACAAAAAGAAAATTTAAGGTTGGATTTTACTTGTCCTGATTTATTGTACAAAAATAGCATCATTTGCCCAACAAATCTGCCCAAACATTGTGATTTCAAGCCTTTTACACTACTTTTGCACTCTATTTATCATGCAACAAAACTGTTGATTCACTAAATTTTACTTGTAAATATTTGGCGTTCAGCAAGTTAACTATAAATGGTTGCTTATTTGTATAAGCAAAGTTTTACTTGAATTTCGAGGGAAATTGTGGGAAACCAAAAATTTCTGAAACAGAATTTGAGTGGAATGTTATAATTGAAAGAAATAATTTTCGTAACTAAAACTCGAAGTACTTTGGCTACAATAAAGGAAGGGAGAACCAACTTTGCAAATATTGAGAGAGTACTGGATTATCCAGATTTCTTGGGTGTTCAGTTCAACTCCTTCAAAAAGTTTTTTCAGCTAGACACTCCACCAGAAGACCGAGAAGATGAAGGTCTTTATAAAGTGTTTGCAGAAAATTTCCCGATTTCAGATTCTCGGGAGAATTTCAAACTAAGTTTTATAGATTATACAGTTGACCCACCAAAATACTCTATTGACGAGTGTATTGACCGTGGTTTGACTTACTCAGTCCCAATGAAAGCCAAATTACGTTTGGTTTGTAATGACGAGGATAATGAGGATTTCGAGACAATTGAGCAAGACGTTTTCTTGGGAAATATCCCTTACATGACGGAAAGAGGCTCTTTTGTAGTCAATGGTGCAGAGCGAGTAATCGTTTCTCAGCTTCACCGTTCTCCAGGTGTTTTCTTTGCACAAAGTAAGCATACCAACGGAACGAAATTATATTCTGCTAGGGTAATCCCTTTTAAAGGTTCTTGGATTGAATTCGCTACGGATGTGAACAACGTCATGTATGCGTATATTGACAGAAAGAAAAAATTCCCTGTTACCACGCTTTTGAGAGCAATTGGCTGGGGAACAGATAAAGATATTTTGGATTTGTTTGAGCTTTCAGAAGAAGTGAAAGCAAGCAAAACCAAGTTGAAAGATGTAGTAGGTAGAAAATTGGCCGCTAGAGTTTTGAAGACTTGGACGGAAGATTTCGTAGATGAAGATACTGGAGAAGTAGTATCGATTGACCGTAACGAAGTAGTTATGGAGCGAGATTCTACGATTGAGGATGATGATATCGATACTATCTTGGATTCTGGCGTTGATTCTGTCATTCTTCACAGAAGTGATATCAATATTGCTGACTACGCAATTATCTACAATACACTCCAAAAAGATAATTCAAATTCAGAGAAAGAAGCAGTTGAGCAAATTTACCGTCAGTTGCGTAATACAGAAGCACCTGATGAGCAAACTGCAAGAGATATTATCCAAAACTTGTTCTTTAGTGACAAGCGTTACGATTTAGGAGAAGTTGGTCGTTACAGAATCAACAAAAAACTGAATCAAGACACAGGATACGAAGTAAAAGTATTGACGAAAGCGGATATTATCCAAATCGTGAAATTCTTGATTACTTTGATTAACTCAAAGGCGGTTGTTGATGATATTGACCACCTGAGTAACAGACGTGTAAGAACGGTTGGAGAGCAATTGTACCAACAGTTTGGCGTAGGTTTGGCTCGTATGGCAAGAACCATCAAAGAGAGAATGAATGTAAGAGACAACGAGGATTTCAAGCCTGTTGACTTGATTAACGCTCGTACTTTGTCTTCCGTAATTAATTCCTTCTTCGGAACAAATCAGCTTTCTCAGTTCATGGATCAAACCAACCCGTTGGCGGAAATTACGCATAAGCGTAGAGTTTCGGCACTAGGACCTGGTGGACTATCCAGAGAAAGAGCAGGTTTTGAGGTTCGAGATGTTCACTACACGCACTACGGTCGTTTGTGTACGATTGAAACTCCTGAAGGGCCGAATATTGGTTTGATTTCTTCGCTTTGTGTGTATGCGAAAGTGAACTCAATGGGTTTCATTGAAACACCATATAGACAAGTGGAAGATGGAAAGGTAAACATGACTGAAAATGTTCAGTACATGAGTGCCGAAGAAGAAGAAGGCAGAAACATTGCTCAGGCAAATGCAGGACTTTCCAAAAAAGGAGAATTCACAAATGAGCAAGTAAAAGCAAGATACGAAGGCGATTTCCCAATTGTGAAGCCAGAAGATGTGGCTTTCATGGATGTTGCTCCTAACCAAATTGTATCTGTGGCAGCTTCATTAATTCCTTTCTTGGAACATGATGATGCCAACCGTGCATTGATGGGGTCAAACATGCAACGTCAAGCAGTTCCTTTGCTCCGTCCGCAAGCTCCTATTGTAGGAACTGGATTGGAAAGAAGAGTTGCTTTGGATTCAAGAATTATTATTAGAGCACAAGAAAATGGATTGGTTGAATTCGTAGATGCCAATGAGATCCATATTCGCTACGATTTGTCGGACAACCAGAAATTGGTTCGTTTTGAAGATGATGTAGTTGTTCATAAATTGACAAAATTCCGCAGAACTAACCAAGACACTTGTATTAACTTACGTCCACTAATTGTACGTGGCGAGCGAGTAGAAAAAGGGCAAGTTTTGGTAGATGGTTATGCTACGGAGAAAGGCGAATTGGCATTGGGAAGAAACCTAATGGTTGCTTTCATGCCTTGGCAAGGATATAACTTTGAAGATGCGATTGTAATCTCAGAGAAAGTAGTAAGAGACGATGTATTTACTTCTCTTCATATTGTAGAATATGATTTGGAAGTGAGAGACACGAAGCGTGGAGAGGAAGAATTGACTTCTGAAATTCCAAATGTAAGTGAAGAAGCGGTTAAGAATTTGGATGAAGATGGTGTCATTCGTATAGGTGCGGAGATTAAGGAAGGAGACATCATGATTGGTAAGATTACTCCAAAAGGAGAAAGCGACCCAACTCCAGAAGAAAAACTATTGAGAGCTATTTTTGGAGACAAAGCTGGAGATGTGAAAGATGCTTCTATGCGTGTTTCTCCTTCGGTAAGAGGTGTTGTAATTGACACTAAGCTTTTCCAAAGACCTAAGAAAGATAAAGACCTCAGAGCACAAGCGAAGAAAGAAGTTGAGAAGTTGAAGCAGAAATTCAGCCGTGATTTGAGAGATATTCAGGATATTGCCCTTTCTAAAATGGTGCAATTGCTTGATGGCAAAATGTCTAATGGAATCAGACACAAGTTTGGTGAGGAAATTATGAGTAAGGGTGTGAAATTCAACCCTGCCAACGTTTCTGAAAACTTGTTCCCTGTGAACAATATGTTTAAGGATGACAGTAGCTACGCAGTTCCTGAAGAAAGTAACTTGCTTGGAGATTTATCTTTAGATAACTGGTCTGACGATGAAGAAACGAACTTATTGGTTAAACAATTGGTGCGTAACTTCGTGAATGCGAGAAACGAAATCATTGGAGAATTCAAAAGAATTAGATTTGCTTTTGAGGTTGGAGACGAATTACCAGCAGGTATTTTGAAACTGGCTAAAGTTTACATTGCTAAGAAGCGTAAACTGAAAGTAGGTGATAAGATGGCGGGTCGTCATGGTAACAAAGGAGTTGTAGCTCGTATTGTGCGTGATGAAGATATGCCATTCTTAGAAGATGGTTCTACTGTGGATATCGTATTGAACCCATTGGGTGTGCCTTCTCGTATGAACATCGGGCAGATTTATGAGACTATTTTGGCTTGGGCTGGTAAGAAGCTTGGGAAGAAATATGCTACACCAATCTTTGATGGAGCTACTGAGCAAGAAGTAGAAGACGAATTGGCTTTGGCTGGATTGCCTCCTTTCGGAAGAACTTATTTGACAGATGGACTTTCTGGAGAGCGTTTCGACCAACCAGTAACAGTAGGTATTATGTACATGCTGAAATTGGGTCACTTGGTAGATGATAAAATGCACGCTCGTTCAATCGGACCGTACTCACTCATTACGCAACAACCTTTGGGCGGTAAAGCTCAGTTTGGTGGTCAGCGTTTTGGAGAGATGGAAGTTTGGGCTTTGGAAGCATTCGGAGCATCTCATGTTCTTCAAGAAATGTTGACAATCAAGTCGGATGATGTAGTTGGTAGAGCGAAAGCTTATGAAGCCATCGTAAAAGGTGAAAATATGCCGAAACCAAATATCCCTGAATCATTCAATGTATTGGTTCACGAATTAAGAGGTTTGGCACTAGAAGTAACTATGCGTCAAAATGATAACTTGGTTTTAGATAATTACTAGAACTAAATAGTTTAATTCAAAACCCCTTTCGTTCGTGAGAATGAAAGGGGTTTTGTTTTTGAGTAGTGAAAGGGTAATGCTACTTTATGAATATTTCGGCACAAGCGAACGCTTGCGCTATGATTTTATTTTTTGTAGCATTACCAGTTTCAAACTACCTCTTTTTGTTTTGGATAGGAGAAATAAGCAAACCTACTTCTGCCCCAACTTCTCGCTATATTTCTTACTCAACCTTTGTTGCTTCGCCTCCAAGTTCACATTTCTGCCTTGAATGAAAGCATGAGTTAATTTATTGGTTCTCATATCCAGAATATCTCCTTCGGAGATTACCAAGTTGGCATCCATTCCCACTTTTAGAGTGCCAGTTCTGTCGGCAATTCCCAAAATTTTTGCTGTGCTAGAAGTGATTGACATCAACGCCTGTTCTTTGGTCAATCCATAAGCTGAAGCCGTTCCTGCGAAGAATGCCAAGTTCCTAGTAGTGGAAATCATGTCTTGGTTGTGTGCCAAACAGAATTCAACGCCTGCTTTCTGAAGCATCGCTGGTGTTTTGTAAGGCTGAAAAACATCTGATTCCTCATGTTCTGGCAAACTGTGAACGTCTGTGAGAATGACCGCTATCTTATTTTCTTTTAGGAAATCGGTTATCAAGTATGAACCTGCACCGCCTACAATTACGATTTTCTTCACATCAGCTTTTTTGGCAGTCAGAATGCTTGCTACAATCTTCTTGGCATCGCTGGCGTGAATGAAGAGTGTTTTTGAGCCATCGAATAAACCTTTCATTCCCTCCAACTTGATATTCACTTTTGCATCTTTCGATTTGCTGAAAGCTTTTGCATCAGAGAAAGAGCTTTCTATTTGCCCGACTTGTTTATGGTAATCTTTATTTGGTCTTCGCTCAGTTTCGCCTCTCCACCAACGTGGTCCATAACTTTCCGATGGGAAATACATGTGGATTCCATCGTCCATTTTATAAGCAGCATCTTGCCAGTTCCAAGCATCAAGCTGCACTATAGAAGATGTCCCTGAAACCATGCCGCCATTCGGGGCAATTTGTGCCAACAGAACACCATTGAAACGTAGTGTGGGAATCAATTCTGATTCTGCATTGTAGGCAACAATTGAACGGACATTTGGGTTGAATTGCCCTCGTTCACCATCATCTACAGAAGCACTTACCGCTTCTACCTCAACCAAACCAACATTTGTGCTTGGTAAAATCAAGCCTGGGTAAATGTGTTTTCCATCTACTTCAACCAGTTTGAATTTATCAATATCCACACTCACTTCGCCAGATTTGCCAACTGCCACGATTTTTCCATTTTGGAAAGTGATGACTCCATTTTCAATTACGGTGCCATCTCCAACATGAATAGTTGCGCCAGTAATGGCAATGGGTTGCGATTGTTTGGGCGCAGGTGCGGGGACTTGGGCGAGGAGTGAATTTCCCAAGATTGAGAATAAAAATAAAACTATATATTTCATTGAATTATGGATTACAATTTAAAAAAGATTAGATGATTTGTTGATGTGGTAATGCGTTGATTAAAATGTCAATTAGACGAATCCTTTAATCATATAGGTTCAGCATAGAAAGCAAAAGCATTCTCAAATTGTCACATTTGCAAACTTTCCCATCAACGCATCAACTAATTACCAAATCAACAAATCTTTCACTTTACTATTTTACCATCTTACTACTTTGCCACTTGAATATGGTCGCAATGGAAATGACGTTTTGGTTTGCCCATAGGTTTTGTTTTCCCTCCTGCTTTGTCACCTTGTATTTTGGCGATTAGCCTTGCTCTTTCTTTTTGGATGTATTCCTTCAACTTTTCGTCTTTTTCAGCATCGTAGTAAGCGATTCCGTCTACGAAAGTTTTTTCGGCAATGGCATAAATAGAAAGCGGATTGTCTGACCAAATCACCAAATCGGCATCTTTTCCAGTTTTCATACTTCCCATTCGGTTGTCTAAGTGCAAGAGTTTAGCTGGATTGAGTGTTACCATTTTCCATGCTTCTTCTTCGGAAACTCCACCATATTTGATTGATTTGGCAGCTTCCTGATTCAATCTTCTACCCATTTCCGCATCGTCAGAGTTGATTGCGGTAACTACGCCTGCTTTGTGCATGATTGTAGCATTGTAGGGAATTGCATCGTTCACTTCATATTTGTACGCCCACCAATCGGAGAAAGTAGAACCTCCTGCACCATGTTTTACCATTTTGTCTGCCACTTTGTAGCCTTCCAAAATATGTGTGAACGTGTTGACTCTAAAACCAATTTCATCGCCCAAAGCCATGAGCATACTAATTTCCGATTGCACATAAGAGTGACAGCTGATGAAGCGTTTATCGTTTAAGATTTCCACCATTGCCTCCAATTGCAAGTCTCTTCTTGGAGCAATTCCACCTTTTTTCTTGTAGTTTTTCCAAGCCATGTCATACTCCTTCGCTCTTCTGAAATAATCTGCATAAATCTGCTCCACACCCATTCTTGTTTGTGGGTAGCGAATGCTGTTAGAGCTTCTAGAACGTTTCACATTTTCGCCCAAGGCAAATTTTATGTAACCGTCAGAATTCTTAATCAACATTTCTTGTGGAGACATTCCCCAACGCAATTTTATCAAAGCCGATTGCCCACCAACAGGGTTTGCCGAGCCATGCAGAAGTTGCGCAGCCGTAACTCCACCCGCCAATTGTCTGTAAATATTGATATCATCAGAATCCACGACATCCGACATGCGAACTTGTGAGGAAACCACATCTACATCATTTACAGAGCGAAGGGCAATATGAGAATGCTCATCAATAATTCCCGTAGTTACATGTTTTCCAGTTCCGTCAATTTCCTTTAAGCCATTGGCACTTAGGTCTTTACCCACTTTATAAATCTTTCCATCTTTCACAATCACATCGGTCTTTTGCAAAACTCCGTCTTTCTCATTTGTCCAGACTGTAGCATTTTTGATAATGAAATTCTCTGATTTAGCTTTCTCTGTTGAGCCATAAGCTACGAATGGATAAATCACTTCGCCAACTTCTGGCTTCGCATCTTCTTTATCGGCTTCATCTTTCTTATCAGCATCTTCTTTTTTATCTTCCTTTTTCTCCAATTCAGTTTGGAATTTCGCAGACCAATCTGCCATTGAGCCATCAACCAATTCAGCTTTTCCATTGAAAGCATAGTCTTTTTTCTCCTTCGCCTGGTTGAACCAACCTGTCAATCGGTTGCTACCGACTTCCTCTTTATTAGGTTTGAAACTCATGGAAATCATTCCTTTAGAAACAGAGCCTTTCACGCTAATATTCGTGCTGTCATTTACAACAATCTTGAATTTGGATTTCCCTTTCTCTCCGCTGATTTCTAATTTGTAAGTTTCTGACCCAACTTTCAAATCATACATTCCAGCATATTCCGAATCGTCTATTGCTTTGATAATGAATGGATTGCCTTGCACCCAATTATGATGAATAGTCGCTTTCTCATTAAAAATATTATCAGAAACGATAATGAAATTCGCCAATTTCCCTTTCTCTAAAGTTCCCACCATGCTTCCTGCGCCAATCATTTCGGCTGGAGTTTCAGTTAAGGCTTTCAATGCCATTTCCTCAGAAAGTCCGTGTTTAATTGCTGCTCTCAAATTTTTCCAAAATGCTTTTTTGGATTTTAAATCGGAAGTCGTCAAAGCGAAACTCATTCCAGCCTCTTGCAATTTCGCCAAGTTGGTTGGAGCAAGTTCCCAATGCTTCATTTGGTCGAGTGAAATTTTCAAGGCTTCCAATGGGTCGCCCACTTTCATTGCTTTTGGAAAATTCAACGGAACAATCAGCTTTGCATTGGTTTTCTTCAACTCAGAAAGTCTTCGATATTCGTCTCCACCCGTTTTAATAATGTATTGCTTGCCCAATTCATCTCCCATATTATCAGCTCGCAAAATCTCCTGCCAATCTCCAACTGTGAAAAACTGTGGGAGCGTTCTTTGTGAATTGTAAGCCTCCAAAGTTTGGTCGAAGAAGTCTTTGTTTTTGGCAGATTTGTACCAATCGGCATCGAAATGAGTTTGGCGCAAAACTGCCACATAACCCATATCAGAGATTGGATAATCTTGCTTGGAAGTTCCTTTCTCGAATGAATAATGAGAACCCACCATCGACTTCAAAATCGAGTTATTTTCCGATTCTTCGCCCAAACTTACCAAGGCAGAAGTTCCTCTTGCCAATCCATCAGGATGGAAAGTCAATACAGTTCCAAACCCTAAATCTCGCATTTCTTTCGCCCCTTTTTTGTCAGAAGTAAAAACCTCCGAAGCGGAAATATGCGTTTTGATTGCATCATTTGCATTGTATGCGCCTTTGGTTTCTGGCTCAATCACTTCGGCACTTCCCCAGTTGAAACCGCCACTCTTCACTTCGGGCATTCCGTAACTGGTGTGCAAATCTATGAAAGAAGGATAAATGAATTTCCCCTCCATATTCATTTCGGTATAACCTTCGGGAATGGATAGCCCTTTGCCCACTCCAACCACTTTACCTTCTTTAATGAGCAAGGTGGCATTTTCAATTTTGGTGTTGGAGTTAGTGAAAATGGTGGCGTTTGTAAAAGCAACCGCTCCTGCTCGCCTATCCCGAATGCCATTGATGGGGAAATTATCTTGGGCAAAAGTCCCGAAAGACAACCCGACAAAAATTAATAATAATACTAGTTTTCTCATGCTTGGATTTTGATTTAGTAATAAACTTAGATAGAATCTGAATCCTCCGAGAATTTGAAAATCTGAGAGGGCTGCAATAAAGTTATTGACAATTATTGCAAATCCATCATAAGTGAAAGTTTATAATGGAAAAATGCAACCCAAATTTCAGTAAATTGTAGGAGATTGAGCAGGTTTTTGTGATGAGTGGGAAAATGTGTTAAAAAGCACTTAGAATACAAGTGTTCTACTAACAATGTAAAGGATTGCGAGGTTCTGTTCTTCTAAATCATTTCATTAGACATAATCACGAGTGATTTTGTACAGCACAAATTATTGTTTTGAATGAATCGAACTGAACAGCAAAGTAGATAAACCAATCGTGATAAAGTTTAATAAGTGCTTGGACGAAATAAACCTTTAAGGATTGATATATGCAAAGTATTGAAAATCAGTTATTTACTCAAATACTTAAAGGTTTTAATCATGTTTTTTTATACACCTACTTACTCAAAATAATTACTACTTGGCTTAGTCTTGTTAGAATTCGAACGATAATTTTATGTAAAATCTTTATTAAATCTTTCAAAAAAACTAAGAATAAATGGTAAAAAAAATGTTGTTGACCCCTTTTCAGAAATTTATAAAAACTGAAAGTTTAGCAGGAATACTACTTTTTGGCTCTGCCATTATCGCACTTATTTGGGCAAATTCTTCTTATGCTTCAAATTATGAAAGCTTGTGGCAGTATAAACTTGGAATATCCTTCGAGGGTTTTGAGTTGAAAAAGCCCTTAATCCTGTGGATAAATGATGGATTGATGGCAATTTTCTTTTTTCTGATTGGCTTGGAACTGAAAAGAGAACTGATTGCTGGGGAAATCAACACGGTCAAAAAAGCATCGCTTCCATTTATTGCTGCATTGGGTGGGGTTCTTGTTCCTGTCGGCTTGTATTTATTCCTGAACCAAAACCCTACTACTGAAAAAGGTTGGGGAATTCCAATGGCAACCGATATTGCCTTCGCCTTGGCAATTCTGAGCACTCTGGGCAAAAGAGCGCCATTGAGTTTGAAAGTATTCCTAACTGCCTTTGCAATTATAGATGACATTGCCGCAGTATTGGTCATTGCCTTATTCTACAGCGCAGAAATCAAATTAATGTACATTCTTTTTGGACTCGGCCTAGTGCTATTGCTAGGATTGCTTTATCACTTTAGAAAGTATTCTTTTGCCATAGGAATAGTCATAGCAATTGTTGTTTGGTTTTTGTTCTTGAAATCTGGTATTCATCCTACTATTGCAGGCGTGTTGTTGGCATTCACAATCCCGATAAAACGAAAACTTGATACAGCCTCGTTTTCTGACAACCTTTCTTTCATTGCAAATAAATTTGAAGGAAAACCAAATGATGAGGAAGATTTATTGCCGAAAAACAAAGTAAATAAAGTCAAAGACTTGCGTGATTTAGCCTCCGATGTACGTTCGCCACTCCAGCATTTGGAACACAACCTTCATGGTTTGATTGCTTATTTCATCTTGCCTGTTTTCGCTTTCTCAAATGCAGGAGTTGCCATTAGCTTGGATTACAACTTCGATTTCTCCTTGATGACGAATATTGCCATTAGCCTATTTGTCGGAAAACTGATTGGCGTAGGATTGTTCTCCTATTTGGGAATCAAGTTTGGAATTACTGAATTGCCATCTGGCGTAAAATTCAGGCAAATTATCGGGGCTTCGGCAATTGCTGGAGTCGGTTTTACCATGTCAATATTTATTGATAACCTAGCTTTTCATGACGATTTAATCAGCATGAATTCTGCAAAGGTCGGAATTATCATCGGTTCGGTTGTTTCGGGAATTGTAGGTTACTCTATTTTAAGATTGGTCAGTAAGAAAGAAACTGTTTTGGAGTAAATCCGTAAAATTATTTTAGTGTGTCTTTTGACGAATTTCCATAATGAGTAAAATTCAATAGTGGAAAATACAATCCATATTTGAAGAAATCAGAGGAGATTAGAACTGTATTTTTGATGAGTGGAGATTTATAAAATGCTAGAGTTTGTCGATACAAAATGGGAAAAGCCACATTTCGAGAAATTTCTCAAAATGTGGCTTTTCCCATTTCAGTTTGTGAACAACCTTAATAGAGTTTATTCAAATAGATTTTAGACTCATAATTAGTCTAAACCTCCTCTAACTCAAATTCGTAATGTTCCATAATCAGGTTTGCCAATAATTTCTTACAAGCTGTATCTACTTTTTGGTTTGCTTCTTCTTTGTTTGAAGCATCTAATAAAAGAGTAATATGTTTCCCAATCCTCACATCTTCTACAGATTGAATATCGAGATTTTTCAATCCTAACTTAACTGCTTTTCCTTGTGGGTCGAGCAATTCTTTCAAAGGCATTACATCTATTTCGGCTTTGAATTTCATTGGTTTCGTATTTTGGAGATTGTTTTAAAAAGAGTTTATTTCCTTTTCTTATTCTTTGTAGAAGTCTGTCCTTTTTTTGGAGAAGCAACTGGCTTTGCTGAATTAACCATTGGTTTTGTTACACTCGCTATTTGCGATTTCTCTGGAGATAAAAAAACTGCTTCTGACTGGGCAAAAATAGCGTAGAATTGAAAAGCAAAACCAGCTAAAAGCACCAAAGGTCCCAAAGTCAATCCGAGGAAACCGAAGCCGTGTTTCTCGCCATCCATTCCCATAATGATAAATCCGAGGGCAATAATTCCCACGCCAATCAGCATGAGCATATAATTTTTCTTCCCGAAGGGCATATTACTTTGCATAATTTTTTAAGTATTGAGTAGTAAGTATCAAGTATCAAGACTTGACTTTTATTTCAAATTGATTTTATTCTAGATTGGTTTGTATCAGAAACATCAAAGCATAACACAGCTAAATCACAAAATATATATTTTCTAATAACTGTATTCTACAAATAGTTGTGATTGAGTACTATTCTATATGTATAAATTTAACTAATTGACAATCAAATACTTCTGTTGCTTTGGACTTGCGACTAAAGACTTTGTACTATTTTTAATACAGTTCATCTAATTTCATTTTCAAGTATCGGCTTACTGAGCTATAAGCACTCAGCCAACCAATAATTCCCCCAATCAAGAGCAAACCTAAGAACACGAACAAGGCATCGCTTACTCTCAGAATCAACCTGAATTCTATTGATTGTTGCACCAAAAGGAACAGGAGACCCGATAAAACTAGCGATGCGAGAAACCCGCTAAACACTCCTTGAAAGATTGCTCGCAAAAGAAAGGGTTTTTTTATAAAAAATGGGGTTGCGCCCACCAATTGCATACTTCTAATTAAGAATCTTTGTGAAAAGAGAGCTAATTTGATGGAGTTATTGATAAGAATAACCACAGTAATCATCAGAATCAAGACGAAAGCACCAATGACAATGGCAATTCGCTGAATGTTCAAATTGATTTCCTCTACTTGCTCTTTCGGATAGTAAACTTCGAAAACTCCATCTACTTTCTCCAATTGAGCTTTCATTTCCGACATTTTTTCATCGGAATAGTAGTTCTCGGTAATGTTGATGACATAAGCATCTCGCAATGGATTTTCGCCCAAGAACTTGATAAAATCTTCGCCAGTTGCATCAATCATTTGTGTGGCGGCTTGGTCTTTAGAGAGATAGGTAATTCTTGGTTTCCCATCTTCCAAATCCACATAGCTTTGCTCAGAGAGGACTTGGTAAATCCCGTCTTTCAATTCTTGGGAAAGATTGTTGAGCAGAAATACTTTTACCTGAATATCATTTCGGAGTTTGTAGGTCAGTCTTTTGGCGGCAATAGCGAAAATGGAGAAAAGCCCAATCATGAACAGCGCTGTGGCAATGCTGAAAATGACATTGGTATTTGGGTAGTTTCCTACGTTTTTCTTTCGCTGTGAGTAGTTTTTTGCCAAAGTCCTACAGGTTTGGTTGAGTTGGTTCGCTTACTTGCGAATTTATAAGAAGATTTTGAGATATTGGAAAAAGGAGGAAAGAATAAAGAGAAAAGAGGAAAGAAAGTAAGATTGCATACTTTTTTATAGTGTGAAATGTAAAACATAGGTTCGGTTGTGATTGTATTGTAACCGCATTTGAAATACGACCGAGCAGA
>JBLIFI010000009.1:0-24496 GCA_047633715.1 Flammeovirgaceae bacterium | reverse complement strand
CGCTGCCAATTTGAATGACTTGAGCGATTTACTGTTTTCTCGATTCATGACAAGCATGAGAGGGTTCAATTACAACAGGCTGAATGGAACTTCTGTTTTATTATCAAATGTAGAGCTACGGATTCCTTTGCTCAAATATTTCCATAATGGAACGGTAAATTCCAATTTTTTCAGAAATTTGCAACTTGTTGGTTTTATGGATGCTGGCTCGGCATGGTCGGGTGTCAGCCCGTTTAAAAGACGAAATTCAGTAAATACAGTTCCTTTTGATTTTTCTCCTCCTAGCAACGATTTAGGCTTTAAAGGAGAAGTAACCAATTTTGGAAGTCCATTTCTACTTGGTTATGGAGTGGGAGCAAGAACAATGGTTTTCGGTTACTATACGAAGTTCGATATGGCGTGGGGCAAAGATGAAGGAGGAGAAAATGGACCAAAATTTTATGTAACTCTAGGTTACGATTTTTAATAGAAAATAAAGAAATAATAAATTACAGATGAATAAAGACGATGCTTTTTTTTTGGGTAGAATGGCAAAAACTCATGGCTTAAAAGGAGAACTTTCAGCCACTTTTGACAATTATAACCCCGAAGATTATATAACTACTAAAACGCTTTTCTTGGAGATTGGAAATGCCCTAGTTCCATATTTTATTGAGAAATTTCGCTCTCATCAGAATAAAGGCTTTATCAAATTTGAAGAAGTGGATTCGATAGAGGAAGCCAAGAAATTGATGCAAGCTAGTATTTATGTTCCCAAATCTGAATTACCCGAATTAGATGAGGAAGAATTCTATTTCCATGAATTAATTGGGTTTCAGGTAACTGACACAGAGCTTGGAGAATTGGGAGAAGTTATAGAAGTCTATGATTTCAAAAACCATTCGGTATTGAGCGTAGATTATAAAGGCAAGGAAGTGATGATTCCCATGCACGAAGATGTGATGCAGGAAACCGATTTCGATAAGAAAGAAGTAATAGTGCAAACTCCCGAAGGCTTACTAGACGTTTACATGGAAGAGGACTGAAACTCACTCCAATAAAAAAAGGCAGTCTGAAAGAGGTAATGCTGCCTTATGGATATTTCGGCACAAGCGGACGTTTGCGCTATGTTCATTTCTACTTTAGCATTACTTGTTTAACACTACTAAAAACAGCTTTAGAAATTAACTCAATCTAGCCAAACCCGACCAGATGAAAATTATAGAATGCCCACGAGATGCCATGCAAGGCTTGGCAGACTTCATTCCTACTGAGCAGAAAATTGATTACATCAATGCGCTACTCAAAGTAGGTTTCGATACGATTGATTTTGGGAGTTTTGTGTCTCCAAAAGCAATTCCGCAAATGAGAGATACGAAAGAGGTATTGGCTGGATTGGATTTGTCGGAAACCAAATCCAAACTGCTTGCCATTATTGCCAATCAGCGTGGCGCAGAAGAAGCTGTCAAGTTTGGGGAAATCGACTATTTGGGCTTTCCACTTTCCATTTCCGAAACTTTTCAGCAACGAAATACCAATAAAAGTATTGAGGAAGCTTTACAGACTGTCGAACGCATTTACCAGCTTTGTAATGTAAATTCCAAAAAACTGGTTGTTTACATTTCCATGGGTTTCGGGAATCCGTATGATGAGCCTTACAGTAGTGAAATTGTGATTGATTTCGTGAAGAAATTAGACAAAATGGGCATCGAAATCATTTCCCTTTCGGATACGATTGGAAATGCCATTCCCGAATTAATTGGCTCATTATTTTCTTCACTCATTCCCGCTTTACCACACATCGAGTTTGGAGCGCATCTTCATTCCACACCTGAGTTGGCTTCTAATAAAATTGTAGCCGCTTATGAGGCGGGTTGTAAGCGGTTTGATGGTGCAATTGGCGGAATGGGAGGTTGTCCAATGGCAAAAGATGATTTGACTGGAAACATAGGAACGGAAATAATTATAGGCACACTCAAAGGCTTGGAAGTTCCCACGCATATAAATATGTCTGCATTTATGGAAGCAGAGCAAATGAAAATGGATGTGTTTGGATAAGGAGGTAATAAACTTGGAATACTAAGCTTTACTGTTTCAACTCCAAGGTAAAAATAGTCCCTTTTCCCAGTTCGCTCTTTACAGATAAATTGCCTTCATTTTTCTCGGCAAATTCTTTGCAAAGCAACAAACCCAATCCAGTTCCTATTTCTCCATCGGTTCCATGCGTTGTGAAATGTGTGCTTGTGCCAAAAAGCTTATCCAAATCTTCTTGGCTCATTCCCACACCAGTATCTTGCACAGAGATTCTAATTTTCCCATCGGTGTTCTGCCTAGCAAAAAGCTTTATTTCTCCTTCGTTTGGAGTGAATTTCAGGGAGTTGGAAAGGAGATTGCGAATAATAAAGCTCATGCTGTCAGAATCTGCTTGGGCAGATAAACCTTCAGGTATTTCTACAATGAAGTTTATATTCTTGCTTTTCATGCCATTTTGCAGTAGCCGAATATCTGCCCGAAGCGTTTCGGCAATATTGATTTCCTGTACAAAAATGTTCAGATTTTCCATTTGGGACTGTGCCCATTTCAGTAGATTGTCAAGTAGAAAGCTGGCATTCTGGACTGATTCCTGCAAATCGCCTCCAATATCCCGAATCATTTCTGCATCGAACATCTCCACATTCTTGGTAAGCATATCTACAAACATCGTAACGGCCGCCATGGGGGTTCTCAGATCATGAGAGATAATAGAAAAAATACGGTCTTTTAAATTATTTAGTTGTTTGAGCTCATCTTGCTGAGTTTTTATCTGTTGCAGGTAATCATATTCTCGCAAGGCAGATTTCACACGAGCTTGTAATTCCAATTTATCGAAAGGTTTTGTCAAATAGTCGTGTGCGCCTTTTCCTAAAGCATGCTCTATATTTCGTGGCTCGGAAAGTCCTGTAATCATAATCACAGGAATATCTTTGGTGGTTTCGTTTTCCTTTAGCTTTCCTAAGGCTTCTACACCACTCATTTCTGGCATTTGCCAATCTAGCAAAATCAAATCAGGTTGCTTTTTTGTGGCTAACTCATAGGCAACCTTTCCATTTGGTGCACCAATTATTTCAAAATCCTCATTCAAATTTCGGAGTGCCTCCATTGATAGCTCCATAAACTGCCTTTCATCATCTGCCACTAATATTGTTCTCTGCGTCATTTGTGAAATCGGATTTGGCTGTGGATTTATGTTAGGAACAAAAAGTGAGCTATGAATTAGTTAACAAAACTAACAATTTTCCCAATCCGAACAATAAAACCTTGGTTGAGAATTGAATTTATAAACAGAGCGTGAGAACTCCCAAATTATCGTTTTCTTTGCTGTGAAGAAAAACAAAGACAATGAATAAAAAAGTTGCTACCATACTTTCCTACCTCACGCACCCTGGCTTAATGCCTACGGTGCTTTTTGCCATTATTCTATTTTTGGGAAAGAGCCTTTTTCCTGCGGATTTCAAATATAAAATCACGCTTTTAGGCTTTATCTTCAACTTTACATTTATTCTACCTGCCTTGCTGATTTATGTTTTAGTGATTCGTGGTAAGATAAGTAACTTGAATATCAGAAATAGAGAAGAGCGTATTTTTCCTTTCAGCATCGTTACAATATGCTATACCTTGTTGGTTTTTATGTTCCAAACTAAACTTTCGGGTTTATATTTGGTAACTGAAATAATCGCTTCCATTGCAATTACCCAAGCAGTTTGTACAATCATCACTACTCGTTTCAAAATAAGCATTCATGGTGTGGCAATTGGAGGCGTTTTAGGCGTTTTGTGGGCTTTGGAGTTTATTCTGCCTGAGCTAGATTTTTTATATCCAATCTTAATTCTAACAATTTTAGCAGGCTTAACCATGACTGCACGGCTTGCATTAGGTGCTCATACTCCCAAGCAAGTCGCTTACGGGTTTTTCGTAGGCATTTTTCTGAATTTCGGATTTGTGTATTGGTTGGGGTAATTTCGGTTGGAGTCATAAAAAAATGAGTTCCCCAGCAGGAGAACTCATTTTCATGAAAGAAATAGGGTTTACTTATTCTTCAAAAATGTCACGCTTATTCCATCACTATTTGTGTACATGATTTTATCCATGCCAACAAATACAATTTTAGCTGAGTAAACTTGATTCTCGTCCGAAACTTCTTCTCTCACACCAGAAGTTGCTCCTCTCAAAGTTCTTTGGAAAGTATTTGGACCAACTCTGTACCAAACTACAGTATTTCCATCCGAACCTTGTTGTTGTACTATATCTGACGCTAGAATATAAGTCAATGTCATATTTCCAGCACCTTTCTCCCTTCTCCAAGTTCCGTTTACAATTGCATTATCAACTAATATTTGAAATTTATCCAAAGTTTGGAAATTGCAACCTGCCTCATAACTTACTACGGGAGTTGCTCCTTTAGGCACGGTAATTTTTGAACTATTCTGAACTGTAGCTCCTGCAAGCAATTTGAATAATTGAGTTCCATCTGCATTTTTAAACCTACTCTGAATAGCTGATGCTCTTGCAGTTTTCGTGAGCGACTTGGCATTTGCCACCTTCACTCCACCTACTGTGGCACCATTGCAAAATAAATCTGCTCCAGACTGATTGGTAGCATAAGTAGTAAGTTGGTATTTGTCCTTACTTTTACTTGCATTCTTTTTCTCATCGGTAGATAAGTATTGAATCATGTAAGAAATTTCTACTCCATTGAAATTGCCTAAGCTTTTCTTTTCTTGTGCATTTGCTTTTTGAGCAAACCCAAAGAATATTAGGGCAAGGATGGCTAATTTGTAATTTTTCAGAATCATTTTAGTTGTTTTGAAAGTAAATTGAATTTTTATAGTTCGTAATGTATAAAAAAATAGTATTCCGAAGAAGTGGCAGTAAATCATTCACTCATTATTCAAATTTGATTTAGTTTTCATTTGGTTACTCATGTTACACAAAGGTTCGGTTTTAGTTCGAAATCGCATATTGCAGAAGCCAAAAGAATATTTCCAAGTGCTTTTCTACGAATCGTAGGAATGGGGAATAAATAAATTGCTAATTTATCGAAGTTTATTTTTGAGGCTAGTCAAGCAGTTTCCCGTTGGTACAAAAAATGTAGCATAGCACAGCTACGATGACTTTTTTGGTTCTTTGACAAATCTCGTGACATTTAGTTTATACGCTAAAATAGGCAGAGATTTTTTTGCACTTTTAGTGCAGAAAAGCTTGAAAACTACTTCAAGCGCCCACGCTTGACGTTTTAAAATCATCAATCTAAACTAAACTACGTTATTTGACAAATAACTAGTTTTTTTAACGAAGAATAGACCAACGGGTTACGGACCAAAAAGCAACGAGAGAAAAAGCGCATTTATTTAATTTCCGTTCCTTAGGGTTTATGCAAGAGATAGTAAATTCCTTACATAATTTACTATCTCTTACGAGTGCGAATATTGTATGTATGAGTTTATTCTGGACTGCATTCAAAGCTGATGTTTTTTATTTTCCCTGTGCTAATTTTCTTTTATAAAATGGACTTCGTTCTTAAATTGATTTTGATTCGCTTCATGAATGAACAATTAGCAAAATCCAACCATTTGTTTTTATTGCTGATTTATGTTTGCTTTCTGTGTGTCTGCAAAGGTAAAAAATCAGATTTATTTGGATTATTTTGGGAAATCCGTTTATATGGAATAGATTTAAGCTAAGAAATATTCTGGAGGGGTTGGAAGCAATGACAGTTTGAAGAGAATTTGATGGATTTTGAAATAGTTTTTTTATGGTTTAATTCCTTTTCCTCTCTTTAAAATAATCTTTTGTTTAAGCTTGCGTTTTGAAATAGAATGAGTTTCTTTGTAACGTCAATTAGCTGATGAAACTATGAATGCAGAAATCGATTTAGTATTACTTGTAGATGATAATGACACCGATAATTTTATTAACAATAGAATTATTGAGCTGACCAACTTTGCCAAACGTGTGGTGGTAAAAAGTTCTGGGAAAAGCGCATTGGAATATCTTTCCGATAATAAGGACAACGCCAGCGAGTTGCCAGACATCATCTTTTTGGATATAAACATGCCAATTGTGGATGGTTTTGTATTCTTACATGAATTCGAGAGCTATCCTGAAAGCGTGAAGGGCAAGTGTAAAGTTGCCATTCTTTCAAGCTCGGACAACAAGAGAGATATTAACAAAATAATCAACAATGATTATGTTGTTAAGTTTATTACCAAGCCTCTTACTGAAGACGCATTGGTGGAAATAGAAGGAATTCTGAAAGGAAGCGAAGCAAATTCGTGAAATTTATAGACTTTGACTTGATTAGCCTAAATTCTTTTTTCAAAAGAGTTTAGGCTAATTTTTTCTAAAATTATGTAAAAAAGATAAGCTGTCTTTTTTATTTAAGTATCTGATTTATAAGCCTTTCGTACAGGTTTCTTTGCAAAATCCTAGAATTTTTCGTAAATTATATTTTAGTAACAGACTAATTGTTCTACACTAGATTATGAATGTGTTCTTTTCTTATTTAACTCAACTCCATAATTTAGATACGGACTTAAAATATACTTTTGCCACGAAGTTCAGTTCTTATATATTCCCAACTATAACATGAATTTATTATTCTCTGAATGAGAATGTTATTAGTGACGTTTGAGTTTTGCTTCTAAAATATTACTTAGCAATCAGAAACATTCCTAATATAAAAAGTGGTTAACCAAATGAATTAGATAATATCTTAAAGAATCCATCGTATCTAATTTAACTAAATTACCAAATTTTTCTAGTCAGAACGAATCATCATAAATTATAACTTTTACTAAAATGACTGTAAGCAACATATTCCGAACATTAACTGTTTTATTGGTTCTCACGCTATTCGGAAAGTCTGCACTTGCACAGGAGGTTGATATTGAGAGGATTGAAGCAATTAAAGAAGAAGCGAAAGCAGGTAAGCCAAGAGCATTATATCTGTTGGGAGTGCTTTACGAAGAAGGGAAGTATGAACGCCAAAATCTCAGAAAGGCAAATCAGTATTACAGAATGGCGGCCGATAAGAAGTACGACTCCGCTTATTATGCATTGGGGAGATTATATGAATTTGGAACTGGGGTAACTCAAAACCACGCACTCGCTTTTTCCTACTATTCAAAATTGGAAGATACAGAGCATTCCCATGCTATTTATAGATTAGGAACATTCTATGAGAAAGGACTAAGCGTTCCTGTGGACAGAAAACGTGCAACTTCTCTTTATTTGAAAGCGAGGATGTTGGGTTACCTTCCTGCACAAACCAAATTGGATGCGATTGGATTGGATTCTTTGGGAAGTAATAAAGATATTTATTATATCCATTACAAAGCAGATAGAGGAGATGCAGTCAGTCAGTTTATAATAGGAAAGGTGTATGAAGATGGTGTTGGAATAGAAAAAAACATTGCCAAAGGATATGATTATTATCAGAAATCTGCAGCTCAAAATTATCCGAAAGCAAATATTGCCATTGGCGATTTATATGCAAAAGGGAAATTCTTAAACAAAAATGAACGATTGGCTGCCAAATTTTACCTCAAAGCTGCCACAGAAGGAGATAAGACTGCGAAAGACAGATTGAATACAATTGATTTCAAAGCGCTGGACATTGATGATATAGAATATTATGAATACACGGCAAAAAATAAAGATGGGTCTGCCATTGATTTTTTTCGCTTGTATAAGAAGTATTGGTATGGGCAAGGCGTGCAGAGAGATTACAATAAAGCAATAGAAAATCTCCAAAAAGCAGTATTAAAAGATTATGAACCTGCCATTATGACTTTGGGTGATTTGCACATGAAAGGAGTGGTGGTTGACCAGGATTATACAACAGCTTTCAAGTATTTCAAACATGCGGCTTTTTTGAAAAATGATTCCGCACTTTATTTAGTGGGAGATATGTACGCAAGAGGTGTGGGCGTTCCTAAAGATGATGCCAGAGCAGTAAAATGTTTTCTGCAGTCGGGAGTGAACGGAATTAATATGGGGATTTACCGACTCCAACAATATGACGTTTCTAAATATATAGATAAAAATGACCTTCGTTTTGTGAAGTATTTGGCACTGAAAGGAGATGTGGAAGCGCAATTGGCTTCAGGGAAATACCATTTCAAAAGAGATGAAAGCGAGGCAGTAAGATGGTTGAGAAAAGCAGCAGAACTTGAAAATGCGGAAGCGCAAGTCTTGTTGGGCAGGATTTTCTACGAAGGACGTTGCAATATGCCAATTGATAATGAAGTTGCCCAAAAGTGGTTTGTAGAAGCATCTAAACAAAAGAACTTAGAAGCATTTAGATATTTGGCAGATATGTATTCCCAAAATAAAATGAGCCCAGAAAAGGGTGGAAATAGCATAGACCCTGGAGAACAATTGGAGACTGCCTTTCAAATGGCAAACGAGTATTTTGCACTGAGAGAAGGGAAGTTGAATTCTGAAGATGCGATGATGTACAAAATTATGGGGAATATTTATAGTGAAAGAAAAGACTACCCAAACACGGTGATTTATCTGACTGATTACATCAACACGCATCCAGACTCTTTAGATAAGCCTTTAATGCTGATTGAGGCATTTGAGACGAGAGCTTCGGCTTATTTGGAGATGAAAAGCTATGCGAGTGCCATTACCGATTTGGATATTGCCGACCTCCAGTTAGAAGAGTATAAGGAGCATCCCGATGTGAAATTGGATTATAGATATTACAAAGGCTATATTCTTACTAAAAAAATAGAGGTTTATTTAGGGCAAGAGAACTATTTCAAAGCATGTAACTTGGTACAACAAGCACGGAGAATGCGGATTCAGGTTAAAAAAGAATACGTTGATATTTGCTTTAAAAATTGATTTTCACTTTCTTTGAGTTTTACCATTTCCTGTTTGCAGTTCTTGCAAATGGGGAATGGTTTTTTTTTGGAACGGACTTGTTTACTTTTGTGCTAAAATTATTCCCATAGATTTTAGCACAAAATGAGTAAATACACTTTATTATTTCTCCTAATTCCCTCCTTGGTATTTTCCCAAAAAGCCCAACTCCACAAAGCTGAAAATGGTCTTTTTGGCTTGAAAAAGAGCGGGAAAATAATTACCGAGCCTTCTTACAGCTATATTTTTCCATTCTCCATGGGTTTTGCTGTAATGATTGAAGGCGAAAAATACGGCTATCTCAATTCAAATGGAAAGGTGCAACTCTCCCCACGCTTCGATGGAGCATGGGAGTTTAGGAAGGGAATAGCTAAAGTTTGCAATAAGTGCCAATTCAGTATAGGAGAGGGAGGTTTCGTAGGCGGAAAATGGGGATTTGTCAACCAATCTGGCGATGAAATTGTGCCAGTGATTTATAATTATATTGGAGACTTTTCCAAAGAGGATTTGGCAGTAGTGAAAGGCGAGAAAGGCTTCGGGTTTGTGGATAGAGTTGGGAAAGTAGTTGTTTTTCCAACTTATGAGAAAGCGAGAAGTTTTACAGAGGGTTTTGCAAGTGTTCGGAAAGAGGGTAAATGGAGTTTTATTGATTCAGATGGAAGTCCCATTCTGCCTTTTGAGTATGAGAATGCAGGTGTTTTTTCTGAAGGCTTGGCGGGAGTGAAGCAAAATGGTAAATGGGGGTTTGTCAACTCGTTCGGAAAAACTGTTTTGCAACCTTCTTTTGAGGAAGTGGGAGATTTTAAAAATGGGAAGGCAGTCGTAAAGTTGAATGAGAAATTTGGCTTGGTAGATAAAGATGGAAAAATGATTGCGCAGCCCAAGTTCGATGAGATTGGCGAGTTTGAAAAGGGCTTGGCAAAAGTGCGAACTGGAGGAGCGGATAAACCTAAGTATGGCTACATGAATGAGCAAGGCGAAATGAAAATCCCTGCCAATTTTAGCGGGCTTTCTGGTTTCTCTTCGGGTGGCTTGGCTCGGGCAAAAGTGGGGAATGGCTATGGTTTTCTTAAATCTTCGGGTGGTTGGTTAGGCGGAAAAATGCCGAATTATGAAAATGCCACTCTATTTATTGATGGATTTGCTCAATTCAAAAAGAAAGGAAAATGGGGTGTGATTGACGAAAACGGAGTTATCCAAACAAACCCTGCTTACGATGAGGTGTTGGAATATGAAAATCTCCAACTGAAAATAGTGGAAGATGGAGATACTTCTTGGGTAGATATGAAAGGAAATAAGGTGGACTTCCAACCCAAAAAAAAGCTGACAGAAGAGGAAATTTGGGCAAATGCGCTACCAACCCAACAAGCAAAACATAAAAAGAGAAAAGTTGGAGGAGTAATTTTCGATACTGTTGGAGAGATAAAAAAAGGATTACGAAAAGTCAGTCAGAAGGAGAAATGGGGCTTTATAAATACTTTGGGCGAAATAATTGTACCCTTGAAATATGATGGAATCGAAGACTTTGACAAAAATGGCTTGGCGAAAGCGTGCATTGATTGCAAATATGGAATAGGAGAAGATAAATATGGCTTCGTGATAGATAAATGGTTTGGTGGAAAATGGGGTTTGGTAGATTGGCAAGGTGTGGAGGTTTTACCACTCGAATACGAACTAATTGAAGAAAATAAAAATGGGAATGTCCCAGTTTTTAAAGGTGAGAATTGGGGCATTTTCAATTCCCACAAGAAAGAGTTGATTTTGCCTGCCGAATATAGTTGGATTGATGAAGTAGTGGAAGGAACTCAGGCTTTACGAGTTCAAAAAGATAGCCTTTGGGCAATTTTCACGAATGATTACCAACCAGTTTCCTCTTACGAATATCAGCATCTCGACTTTGTAGATGGAAAATACATCCGAGCTAAGAAAGACGGAAAGTGGGGCTTTATTACTCAATCCAACCAAAAAACAATTCCTTTTGAGTATGAAGAGGCATTATTCTTTTCACAAGGATTATTTCCTGTAAAACTGAACGGAAAATGGGGCTTCTTGAATGAAGTGGGAGAACTTGTTATTCCATTTTCTTACGATGAAGCGGAGGCTTTTGGAGGTGGGAAGTCTTTAGTAAGAATTGAAGAAGACACTTTTTGGATTGATTTAAAAGGAGAAAGAACGGAATGATATGCTGATTGTATGATTTGGTAATTCTTGTAGTATCAAGTAGGAAGTATCATGTAGCAAAAGATTTAGTTTCAGCTTTTCTTCAATTCAATTGTAACCATCTTCAGATGATTGATTACAAATCAAAACCTCATTACTTAATATAGAGCTTTCTTATAAAAGTAAATTTTGTGTGAGACACGCAAAAAAAGAGGTGTTTTCTTTGGTGCGTGTCTCACGCACCATCGTCAAAATTACTAAAATCAGGGTTTTGATTTTTTATAGGAAAGCCCTGTTACCCAAAACCAACCATGAAAGTAAAAATTGTAGAAATAAAAGCTGTTTTGCGAGATTTAGATAAAATCAAATTGGAGTTGGCAAAGCAAAATGCGGTTCTCAAAGGAATTGACCGCCAAGTTGATACTTATTTTCAACTTGCTGAAGGAAAAGGCAGATTGAAACTACGAGAAGGCGAGATTGAGAATAATCTGATTCATTACAATCGTCCGAATCAGGCAGAGTCAAAGTTATCAGAAGTGACTTTGTATAAACCCAACGAAGCTGAAACTTTAAAACAGGTTTTAGAAAATGCCTTGGGAACAAAAGTGGTTGTGGACAAAAAGCGAGAAATTCACTTCATCAGAAATATCAAAATCCATATAGATAAGGTAAAACAGTTGGGAGAATTTGTGGAAATTGAAGCAATTGACGAAAAAAATGAATTCACAGAATTTGAATTGAGAGAACAATGCGAGCAATTGATGGTAGATTTCGGAATAGAAAAAAAAGATTTATGTAAAGTGTCTTATAGCGATATGTTACTTTCAATTTCGGCAAGATAAAGTTTGTCGGGTGTACGTCTAAATGCAGAAAAGAGTTTTTTCGTATAATGCTTGCCTTTGGATATAAGGCACAAGTGGACACTTGCGCTATATTTAGTTTCATTGATTTTTTGAAAACTGCATTTAGATGTACACCCAGTTTGTCTTTCGCTCAAATGTCAAAACTGTTTTCACATTTTCTAATTCCCACATTAAAATTCGCTATTCAATCAAATTCCAAACACAACATTTTCCTTGTGGGTAGCTTGTCAGAGAATCTGCATTCACAAATAGAGTAATGGTTATAATTTATTACTTTTGGTTCTCAATCAGGAACTTGTAATGCCTTCTGGCTTCATTCAAAATAAACGGCAATGTCTAAAGAGTTTAAAGTGGGGCTGCTCACTATCATATCTTGTTTTGTTTTATACTTTGGCTTCAATTTTTTGAAGGGCAAAAATGTATTTACCTCCAAACACCATTATTATGTGATTTATGATAACGTAGGAGGATTGCAAAACTCCAACCCTGTTATTGTAAATGGATTGACTGTGGGAAGAGTTCAGGAGATTACCATTTTGCAAGATGCGGGCAATAAAATGCTGGTTGAGATAGAAGTAGTGCCAGAAATAAAAGTGGGAGAAGGCTCAAAAGCAGTTCTGAAAGATGCAGGTATGTTGGGAGGGAAAGTGATTGATTTGATACTTTCGGGCAGACGGGTTTTGGAGGAAGGCGATACTTTAGTGGCTGATACTGAAAAAGGCATGATGGCTGATATGTCAGAAAAAGTGGCTCCAATCATGGAAAGTGCCGATTCAATTATGCTAAATCTCAACAATATGTTGAAGGAATATACTGGAATGGGAGAAAATGTAAAGACTTTGATTGGAAATGCCTCGAATGCAGCTGGGAGTGCGAATGCGTTGCTAGCTCAGAATAAGCAGAAGATAAATTCAATCATGACCAATTTTGAGAAAATTTCTTCTGATTTATCTGTGATGCAACAGAAACTCAATCCTGTTCTGGATAAAATGAATGCCGTTGCCGACTCATTGGGCGAGGTGGAAATCAATGCCATTGCCAACGAAATGAAAGCAACCATGTCTGAAACCAAGAAATTGATGGCAGGCTTGAACTCGGGAGAAGGAACAATGGGCAAGCTGATGAAAGATGAAGCCATGTATAAAAACATCAATAAGACAATGACCGATGTAGATGCGCTGATTTTGGATTTGAAGGAAAATCCTAATAAATATGTACACTTCTCTGTATTCGGAAAAAAAGAGAAGAAAGGAGATACAGAAGAAAAGAAAGATTAATCATTCTCCACAAATTTATATATTGAGTTTAAGTAAAAGAAATCGATAGTTTGAAACAAGTAATGCGAATACAATTTAAAAAAATAGCGCAAGCGTTCGCTTGTGCCGAAGTATCCATAAAGTAGTATTATCTCTTTCATGCGATCCGATTTATTTTACATCTTTCACTAATGGATGGAAAATAACCTTTCAGAAGAAAACAAAATTCCTCAAGAAAACCCTGAGCAACCTCCAAAAAGGAAGCGCAAGGGTTTTCCTTGGTTCATACGTGTTCTGTTTCTTGGTTTGGTTGGAGTGATTGCCATTCAGTTGGTTTTCCGTTTCTATGCCGATGAAATCATTGGGACGGTTATGAAAGAAGTAGTAGCCATTAAAAGCAAAGGACTTTACTCTCTTTCCTACGATGATATTTATTTAGATGTGCTTACCTCTAAATTGAAGATGGAAAATTTTAAACTCACTCCAAACAGAGAGGCTTTTTTCAATGACACTACGCAAACTTGGCAAACTAAAAATAATGTGTTTGAGGTGGATATTCCTAGTGTGAAACTGGAAGGGGCAAGCCTGTTAGATTTCTACATAAACCGTTCCCAGCGCATCAAGCTTTTTGAGGTAGAAAATCCTAAAATAAAGGCTTACCTTCAAGAAAAAGATTCAGTTGAGAGAGAAAATAGGCTGAAACTTAACAATATTCATTTCATAATTGCCGATAAAATTGATTTTCTGCTCATTGAAAATCTGCGCATAAAAAATGCAGATGTGGAACTGCACGTAGAGAAACGAAGCGTTTCCGAAATCTATAATCTAAATAATGTTTCGATTTCTGCCATCAATTTCATGGTAGATTCTTTGCAAAATCGGGAAGATTCCCGCCCTTTTACTGTCGAAGATATTACTGTTCAAAGTGGTTATAATTTTATAAAACTCCCCAACTCGCCTTATTCTCTCAGTCTGGAAAGTCTCTCTCTTTCCACTTATGCGGAGATTTTTGAAATAGAGGGTTTAAATATCAATTGCGATGAAACTACAAAAGTGGGCAGAGGCAAATTCGGTAGACGAAATGCTTTTGAAATTTACACACCAAAACTTAATGCTACGGGAGTCAATTTTAGAGGTGCGTATTTCGATAAAATACTGACAGTAAATAACTTACGGATTAGTGAGCCAGAAATAGTTCTTTTCACAAGAGGAGAAAAGAAAAACCCTGCGGAAAATGCCAAACGGCTATACTCCAAAATATCGAAGCAATTAAAAGAGCTCCTAGTAAGAAATATTGAGTTAGAAGATGCCTATTTGCAAGTGAATAGAAACACGCAAGAGCAATTTTTCCTAGACCATATTACAGGCACATTAACCAATTTTCTGCTTGATTCTACCAACCACGAAAAACGGAGTGAGTTTTTTTATGTGGATGATGCTGAGTTAGAAATGGAAAATTACCAAGCAAATTGGCCCAATCCTTTCCATCGATTCTCCACGAAAAATGTAACTGTCTCCACCAGACGAAATTTGTTTGAAGCCAAACAGGTTTCCGTAAATTGTAAGCTGAGTCACGAGCAGATGATTCAGACAGATAGTTTGGGGAAAGTACAGAGCTATAATTTGAGTTTGCCATTAGTGAAATTTACCGATTTCGATATTCGGAAAGCCTATGTGGAAAAAGCAATTGATATAGGTTATGCACTTCTATACAAACCAAAGGTTGACTATTTTGTGCATGTTTCCGACTCTATGGAAGTGGAAAAATCAGATAGCTTGGTAAGAATCAAAGACGTTTATCCTTACATCAAAAAAGCGTTGGCGAGTGTGGAAGTGGATAAATTTGAGTTGAAAGAGGCAAGTTTGGGAATGATTCAGCAATTTGGAAACCGAAAAGGGGCAATTTCTATTGATACTGCTTCCGTTCGGCTTTTCAATGTGAAGATTGATGCTCAATCTAAACTAAAAGAAAATATTTTCCTGAATACTCGGCAGATTGAAATTGATTTAGATAGTATTTATTTCATCCGCCCAGACAGTTTGTATGAGTTGAGTTTATCGAAACTGCGGGCTTCTCAGCAAGATTCGCTCATTCTGTTGCAGAATTTTTCCATGAAACCTTTGTTGGAAGAAGTGGATTTTCTTGAGCAAACAGATTTGCCATCTAACTTTTTCAATATCCAGTTTAAAGAGGTTCGGTTGGATAGCGTGGATGTTACCAAGGCATATTACAGTAGGTTGGTGGAGATTGACCAACTCACAATTGATGAGCCAAAAGTCAGTTTGTTCAAGAATCCGATTAGCCAATTGGAGGAGTTTGATTTGAAACCCACGAAAAGTATTTCGGGCTTTTTGAGTAAGAATTTCAAGACACTCGACTTATCGAAAATTGTAGTGAAAAATGGTTTTTTCGGTATTGCAGACGATGAACGTTTCGCCAGTTTTCGACTTTCTACGGATTCTATTGAAGGATTTGCCAACGATTTACTGATAGATTCCGCTACACTTTCCATTCCGAATATGTTATTTGTGTTGGATACTTTTAATCTGAAATCTCAAAATTTTGCCTATTATTTGGAAGATGAAACTCATGTGCTTCGAGCAAAAAAACTAGGCGTTTCCACGAACGAGGAAATCTTATTCGCACAAAATATCACGCTCTCCAAACACAATGAGGGAATTGTGATTTCGAGGAGTAATGAGGCCGCTTATGAAGTGGAACTGCCAGAAATTCGCTTGGTTGGATTCGACCCAAAACTGTTTTATTACGATAAGGTTTTGGAAGCCGAGAAGTTGACTTTTCCGAATATTCGTGCAGATTTGAGAATTATAAAAGAAGAACAGCCCGATGAACCTGAAGCTTATCAGCCAAAAGTTTCGTTGGTAAATCTCTATAATCAACTCATTCAACCAAGTAAAATAAAATCTATCAATATTGGGGAGATTGTTTCTGATGGAAATAAAGCGAGCATAAAAGTATATAATGAATATGGCGGTTTTGAAGGAGCATATTCTGGAGAAGATATTTATGTGAAAATCCCCAAATTCTCGATTGATTCTACGTCTAAGTTTTCTGCTAAGCGAATGTTTTATGCCGATAATTTGTTGCTTGGAGCGCAAAATTATTATCAATTCCTCCCAGATAGCAGTTACTCAATCCACCTAGAGAAAACAGATTTCGATGCGCAAAAAGGAAACTTTGTAGCAGATGAAATTAACATAAACCCGTACAAAAAAGTAAAAGGAGAGGATTTTGTGAATGTGTATATTCCTCATTTTCAGCTAGACAATATCGACTTACATCGTTTTTACCAAACCAAACAACTTGCGGTAAAAAAGCTACAAGTGTCTGCGCCTTGGTTTCGATTGAGTCAGTTCCCGAAAGCAGAAAAGTCGGAATTTGCGATGGATAGTTTACCCGTTTTACTCCAACCTTATTTGGCAGATTTGGAAGTGGAAACATTGAGTTTGGAGCAAGGGAAATTCCACTTGCATCAATTCGACTCACTTCAAACAAAAAAATATTATTTGGGGAAACTAGATGTGTTGCTGAATGGTTTGCATGTTTCCGAATCTGTCAATCAGAATAAGAAGGAGTTGTTGTTTTCGGATAAGGCAACCATTAGTTTGAAAGATTACAAGCTGAATTTGCCAGACAGCCTCAATTCAATTTATGTAAAGGAAATGCGGTTGGAATCAGATAAAAACAGGATTTTGTTTGATACGCTTCATTACGAACCGCTTTACCCAAGGTATGAGTACGCCCAAAAAGTGGGTTTGTCAACCGATAGGATTGGAATGCGTTGGCAATCTGCGGTGCTTTCTGACTTAGATGTGCGTAGATTATTGGCAGGAAAAGGACTTCATGCTTCTAAATTTCTCATTAGCTATCCGAGATTATCGGTTTTCAAAGACAACACCAATGGCTTACCACATAAAGAAGACCGCTTGCCCAAACTGCCACGAGAGCTCATCAAATCTTTCAAGTCTCATTTGCATTTAGATACTTTGCAGACAAAAAACGGGCGAATTTCCTACTCTGAACACGCCAAGTTTGCCGATACTACGGGAACTTTGACACTTAATAAGTTAAACCTGAAAGTGCTGAATATCTATAATGACACTAGTCTGCTGAATAATAATGACATCAGTTTGGAAATAAAACTCCAAACTAAAGTAATGAATGCGGGCAGGCTCGATGCGTATTTCAATATGCCTTATAATACTAAAAATGGCGAATTCTACTTGGAAGGAATCATGGATACCATGGCGTTGAGCCGAATGAATCCTATGATTGAGCCAATTGCCTTTTTGAAAATACGCAATGGAGATGCTAGGAAAATTGTTTTCAAAGTGGATGGAAACAACGATTATGCCACGGGAATCATGCGTTTCTATTACAAAAAACTGAATATTTCCGTTCTGAATAAAGAAAAGCACACCAACAAAGGGTTGATTTCATTCATTGCTAATACATTCGTATTAAACAGTAGCAATCCGAAATATATTTTCTTTCTGAAAAGAGGGAAAATGTATTTCAAAAGAGACCCGAGTAAATCATTTGTCAATTATTGGGTGAATATTCTCATGTCTGGTTTGAAAACCAGTATTGGGTTGAAAAACAAAGAGAAACCTCCGAAAGGCCTCCGTAAAAATGCCTTCGACTTAATTTTAGATAAATTCAAGGTCGAAAATAGAAATAGGAGAAAAATGAGGGTTGACAAGCGGAAACAGCTAAGAAAAGAACTGAAAAAAAGGAAAAGAGAGGAGCGAGAAAGAGAAGAGCCGAATGATGTAAATGATAAGGCGATTAAAGAAGAGGAATGAGGAAATTCAAAAAAAGTATAGCCAAATACCTTGGCTATACAAATCAATATACCTTTCTATTTTACTTTTTTCCTATCTTACTATTTGAACCTATTTTCCTCCAATTACAATAAAAGTCGGCAAATGGTCAGAATAGCCACCTACGAAAACTCCTCTCGAAAAAGTACGGAACGGAGTACCAGTATCCTTACCAGATTGATTGAAAAGCCAGTTGGGGCTGAAAACCCGAAAAGAACCATCCATGTAGAATACATCATCCGTATTTTTCTCCATAAAGCCTTGGGAGACGATAATTTGATCAAACAGGTTAGATGCGCCATTGTATCTCAAAGAACCATGGCCTTGCTTAAAAGACTTATAACTTGCATTGAACAAATCTCCATCTACCATCTTTTTCTCTTTCCCAATTGCTCGTAATTCCCTTTGAATACTTTTATTGGTTGGGTCATCATTGAAATCTCCCATCAAAATAATTTTTGCTTTCGGGTTAATTTGAAGAATTGAATCAACGGCATTTCTAGCCAATTTCCCAGCCAAAATTCGCATATCTTCCTTTCCGCCACGCCTAGAAGGCCAATGATTCACAAAAACATGCAAAGTGTCTTTTCGCTGGAAAAGTCCTTTTACATATAATATGTCTCTTGTTTTGAAAGAGGTATCGGCTGGATTTTGCAATTCCAAAGCTTTCGTGTGGAAAGGAGTAAATGTTTTAGGTTTATAAAGCAAACCCACATCCACACCTCTTCTGTCTGGCGACTCAAAATGGATGATTTGGTAGCCATTTTTTTTCATGTCTTTATGCCCAACCAAATCCTCTAAAACACGTCTATTTTCAATCTCCACCAAACCTAAAATATCTGGAGAGTAATTGCCTGTCATGGAGTTGATTACTTTTGCCAAGTTGGTCAATTTGATTTGGTATTTGTCTGGAGTCCAAAGGTAATCGCCCTCTGGCAGATACTGTGCATCGTCTTTCCCTTCGTCATTTTCAGTATCGAACAGGTTTTCCACATTGTAGAATCCAACAATACCTGCAATTTTTTTCTCGCTCTGGGCAGAAGTATTGAAACCTGCAAATAAACAAATACAAAGAAAGCTGTTTAATAAAATTTTATTCATAATATAATTCGTTGATTTTGCCTCTTTTTATTGGTAAAAGGAGGTTTTGAAAGTGGATAATTGAGTCTAAAACCTTTTAGATGCTCTAATTAAGCGCTACAAATAAAACGCATTCTTTTTGAACAAGTTTGATAGAGCGCAACACTTAACAATTTGTTCAAATTGAACTTTTCCCATCGGGGATTTTTTTATCTAATTTTGCACGGTTAAAAAATTAGCCACTTGAAATAATTATAAACCTTCTAGTTTATGTACAAAAAAATATTACTATTACTCATGCTTTTTGCGCCACTCATGGCGTTTGCCCAGACTGGCGGTGTGAAAGGAAAAATTTTAGAAGAAGGCTCCGATGAGCCAATGATTGGAGTAACCATTGTTGTAGATGGAACAACCAAAGGAACGATTACCGATTTGGACGGTAATTTTATACTTGCCAATCTCAAAGCAGGAGAAACAACTCTGAAAATTACTTATGTAGGTTATGAAGATGTAGCCAAGAAAGTAACAATCGAGTCAGGTAAAACAAAAGACTTAGGTACAATATTTATTGTATCTGCTTCCACAGGAATAGAAGGAGTAGAGATTTTTGCTAGTGTGGTAGTTGATAGAAAGACTCCCGTAGCTGTTTCTAAAGTTGGAGCAATTGTCATAGCCGAGCAATTGGGCGGAATGGAATTACCTGAAATTCTCAATTCTACGCCTGGTGTTTACGCCACCAAAGGAAATGGTTCATTTGGAGACGCAAGAATTAACATTAGAGGGTTTAACCAAGAAGAAACTGTATTCATGATGAATGGAGTTCCTCTGAATGACATGGAAAACGGGAGAATGTTCTGGTCAAACTTTGCGGGACTAAGCGAAGTGACCCGAAACATGGAGGTACAAAGAGGATTGGGAGCTTCTAAACTGGGTGTGAATTCAGTAGGAGGAACAGTAAATATTATCACTAAACCTTCAGGAAATAAAAAAGGTGGAAAAATAGAAGCTGCTTTTGGAAATGGCTCTTGGAACAATAGATTTGGTTTGACCTTGAATACAGGAAAGATGAAAGGTGGCTGGGCTGCAACCTTCCAAGGTGCAAGAATTACTGGAAATGGTTATATTGACGGAGCGTATGTAGATGCATGGTCTTATTATTTTGCACTTTCCAAACAAATCAATAAAAAACATTCAATTCTTTTTACGGCTTTTGGTGCGCCAACCGACCGTGGAAGTGTCTTTACTGCGCCTTCACTTGCTGAATATGATAGGTTGGATAATTACAAGGCAAACTTAGCGACAGGTTATTTGAATGGCGAATTGTTCAACACAAGACAAAATAAATCTCACAAGCCTCAAATATCATTGATGCACCTTTGGGAAGTCAACGATAAAATATTTGTGACTACTTCAGCTTATGTTTCTTTTGCCAGAGTATATTCTACAGGAAATGCTCAGAATTTTGCGGCACCAGCTATTGCAAATCAAAACGATGGTTTGATTAATTTGGAGGCAATGCAAACGGCTAATTTGGGTAATCAGCAGACTGTTCAAAACCCTTATGGAGATGCATTTAGTGGTTCAGTTACAGGAGAACAATCTCTTTACTATTTAGATGCAAGCCATAATGACCATAATTGGTATGGAATTATTTCTAATTTGAACTATAAAATAAATTCTACGACTACTGCAATTTTCGGAGTGGATTTCAGGGATTACACAGGTCTTCATTACGAAACTGTCAGAAATTTATATGGAGGCGATTATGTACTAGATCAAACTGGACCAGGGACTGATGCGAACTTACTCATTCCAAACAATGTAGCTAGAAAAGGAGACAGAATTGGTTATGATTATGATGGAAACGTACGTTGGGGTTCTGCATTTGTCCAAATTGAAAAAACTTTTGCAGATAAATTTGATGCTTTTGCTTCTATGAACATATCCAAAACTCAAATGTGGAGATATGGTAATTCTTGGAGTGGACAGAGTGCATTTAGTGATAATTCATTCGGGAAATCTGATGTACGAGTTTTCAATAACTTTAATTTCAAATTAGGTCTGAACTACCGAGTTGACGGAAGGAATAGTGTTTATGTAAATGCTGGAACATTCACGAGAGCGCCTTTTCTTAGAAATTCTTTTGCAGATACTAGAAACACAAATAACTATTTAGAAGGGTTGAAAAGTGAAAGAATCAAATCGGCTGAACTCGGCTATATGTACAGAAGCAGTTCATTCAAAATAAAAGCAAACCTCTATATTACTGAATGGAACGATAGGTCTTTCTCTACCTCTTTTCCTGATGAGCAAGGAAATCAGATTTCATTTGCCATTACTGGACAAGGAGCAGTTCACCAAGGATTTGAATTGGAAGGTTCAGTAAACGTACTTCCTAATTTGGAAATTAAGGGAATGCTCTCTTTGGGAGATTGGTTTTGGTCTAACAACGTAAATTCAATTGTAGCTACTGAAATAAATGGCGCCACTATGCTTGATACAGTCAGCGTATTTGCCCAGGACTTGCCAATTGGAGACGTTGCACAAACAACTGTATTCATCGGAGCGCATTACAAACTGAAAGGTGGTTATATCGGAGCTAGATTCAACTTCTTTGATGATTTATACGAATCTTTTGATCCTGAGGAAATAGATACTGAAATCAAAAGAAATAGCTTGGTGCCACTTCCTAGTTACCAAATGGTGGATATTTATGCAGGTTATTTTTTCAAAATAGGAGAAAACGATGCGAAAATCAGTGCCAATGTCCATAACTTGCTTGATGAACTTGTTGTCAGAAGGCAGAATAGATTTGGACCACAATTAGGTTTTCTTAGAAATTACAATGTGAGTATCTCAATGTCATTTTAACCTGAAAAAGAATATCATTATGAAGTTATATAGAAAAATAAATATACTTTTTCTCCTATTGGGTGCTATGGCATTTTCCTCTTGCGATGGAGACGAAGATAGTCAGTTAGAGCAGATTTCAATTGCCATCACAGGCAAATACGGCTCAAGCATAAAAGCAGGCGAGGGAGACTTGGTGAAAATAGCTTTCTCCAAACCATTACTAGAAAACTCTTCTGTTTTGATTGGCTACAGAAGTAGTCTTGCTGAGTACGGTAAGAATTTTACTACTTCTCCACAATCTTTCAGAGAAGGGGAATTCAGAGTAAATGCCAAAGCGGGAGAAACAGAAGCAGCGTTCTCATTCGAGACTTTTATAGACATAACCTTGGAAGATGGTTTCGACATAGAGTTTTTCATCAAAGGCTATTCAGGGAGTTTGTTTTCAATTGCAAGCACTTCAGTTTACAGAGTTGAGGTAAGTCCTGCTCCAACTGCAATTTCTCAATTGAGAGGTAATTACGAAGGAGTAGATATTTCTATTGACGAAAAAACGATTATTGAAGGCGTGGTAGTTTCCACTTTGGATGGAAATACGAACGAAAATAACATCGCTATTCAAGATGAGACTGGGGCAATTATTGTTCGATTTACTTCCATACACCCTTTTAAACAAGGAGATTTGATAGAAGTATCTGTCAGAGGAGGGATTATTACAGATTTCAGAGATTTGGTTCAAATAGACGGAATAAACTTAGATGCAGCAACTTTGCTCGATTCTATGCGCACTCCAGAGGCGAAAATTGTAAGCGTAGACGATTTGAATACCGATATATTCCAGTCTCAATATATAGAAATCCAAAATGTTTCTTTTGTAGATGCAGATGGTTCTGCGACTTTCGTAGGTGGAACTAACTATATTTTAACGGATGGAACGAGCCAAGTCGCTATACGAGTAAATTCGGCAGATGCCTCTTTTGTTGGAGACGTGATTCCAAGTGGGCAAGGAACTGTAAGAGGAGTTGCAGGGATTTTCAGAGGAGTGGTTCAGATATTTCCACAAAATGCTGCTGACATTATTTTTTAATAAATTGACAATGATATAATCACTCAACTAAACTGAGTCAAAATGAAAAATATTAAATTATACTATACGTTCCTACTCGCTTTTTTGGCAATAGGAGTTTCCTCTTGCGATGATGATGAAAGTCTGAACAGTCCAATCTTGGATATTGCATTTGGCTTTGATGCAAATGACAGAACAGTATTGGAGAACGGTGTTGCAACAATTATCAATGTTAACTTTGAAGCACCTGCCTTGCAGTCTGGGACTATTGTAGTCAACATTCAGAACTTGACAGCATCAGATGATGATTACAAAATCCTTGAAGCAGTAAATGGTCAAATTATTTTTTCTGTTTCAGAAGGAGATTCGGCAGTTGGATTTACCTTTATTCCAACGAATAATGACATTGTGGATGGAGAGAGAACAATAGAACTCTCTCTTACTGCGGAAAGTGCTAACAAGTTAAATCTGGGCGATTTGTTTTTCAAGCAAACTCTTACAATCTCCGATGATGAATCTCCAAAAACAGTGAATTTTGAAGTGGATTCTACCAACATCAACGAAGTTGAAACAACGGGTTTAGAAGTGAAATTAGTTTTTAGTGGAATGGTTTCCGAAAGGAGCGTAATCAAAATCTCTCAAGCAACTACTAATTTAACTACAGCCAATTACATACTGAACCCAGCATCTTCCGCAGGTTTTATTCAGTTGGATATTCCAGTAGGAACAACCGAAGCTAGTTTCTTTGTTTTTCCAGTAGATAATGACGAAGTGGGGAATTTAGAACAAAAAATAGTTTTTGAAATCGCCTCTGTTACGGATGGAGTTATTATTATTGGAGAGACAAATACTGCAATTGTTAGTATTACCGATGATGAATCCACTCCTGAGGAAATTTCGATTGCAGATTTGAGAGCGCAATTTTCGGGCTCAGACCTTATCGTAGGTAATTTTGCTGTCCAAGGAGTTGTTACTTCTAGTAATGACAACTTAACAGGTAAAAACGCATTTGTTCAAGATGCTAGTGGAGGAATTGAGTTGAGATTTCTGGAAGATAATACCTTGACTTTAGGCCAGGAAGTTGTAGTAAACCTAAGAGGTGGAACTATGAAAAGGTTCAATAATGGCTCATTGCAAGTAGAGAACATCGAGAATGAAAAAGCAACAGTTCTAGGAGATGGAATACTCCCAACTCCAAGAGTGGTAACAATTGCCCAACTAATTGCCAAAACATTTGAAGGAGAGTTAGTGAAAGTAGAAGGTTTGACTGTTACTGATGAGGATGGCACAGGAAACTTTCCCTCTTTTGGAAATCTTATCTTTTCCATAGGAGGAGATACTTTCAAATCTTTCATTAGAGCCACTTCTTTTAGTGGAAAAGCCTTGCTAACAGGCAGCATAGATGTAGTTGGAATTGCCAGTACATTTAATGATGAAGGACAAATTACTCTTCGCCAAGAGTCTGATGTGGCTACTGCTGGTTCTGG
>JBLIFI010000008.1:0-25704 GCA_047633715.1 Flammeovirgaceae bacterium | reverse complement strand
AAAAGATTAGGAAGAAAGAGAAAGTAATTGGTCTAATGATGAAAAGAAAGATTTGTAGATTATATTCAACAGTAATCTTTATTCAGAGCAAAATCAATACTTCTTGAAACAAAACAGCCCGATTTTATGAAATTCAACAAAATAAACAAATGGATTTTCACAGTAGACGATTTTATGTCTGCTGAGGAATGTGAGGAATGTGAGGAATGGATAAGTTTTAGCGAAAATCAAGGATATGAAATTGCCAAAATCAATGCAGGTTTTGATGGGCAACAAGTGAATACATCGGTAAGAAACAATGAAAGAGTAATTTACGATAGTGTTGAATTTGCTGAAAAGCTATGGCAGAGAGTCAAAGATTTTGTACCACCAGAAGCAGACTATAAAAAAGCTTATGGATTAAATGAAAGATTTAGATTCTACAGATATTCTCAATCACAAAGATTCAGACTGCATAAAGATGCGAGTTTTTTCCGTGATTTTGAAGAATGGAGTTGTTATACATTCATGGTTTATCTGAATGAAAATTTTGAAGGAGGAGAAACAAAATTTCCGCCCGACTGTACGGTTGAGTCTACTACTGGTAAAGCATTGATTTTCAAACATGAGCTTTTGCATGAAGGCTGTCCTGTTATTGAAGGTTTAAAATATGTTCTCCGTACCGATGTGATGTATAAAAGACAATAATAGCGACTTCCTATTTCCATTATTTCTCACTTGCCAACTCACTAATTCATAAATTCATCAATTTTCTTTGGAGAAGGGCGAAAAAAATCTGATTTTCCCCAAATAGTTATCTCTAAATTTTGCTAGATTCTTCAAAACAAAGTTATTTTTGCGTAGTGAAATTTACTGATGATGATTTGGGATTGGGAACATGAATTGAAATCTCAAAAAATCTAATCAGCAAATACATACTTACCTTACCAATAAACAACTCAAATATGGGATACATAGAACCCGCCCCAATTAAAGACAAAGAAAATCCGTTTGAGTCAATGATGGAGAGATTCAGCGTTGCCGCTCAAAAACTCGGTTTGGATGATGAAACTTACGAGATTCTGAAAACTCCGACCAAACAAGTCATTGTGAGTTTACCAATCACGATGGATGATGGACACAAAAAAGTGTTTGAGGGTTATAGAGTGATTCACTCCAACACACTCGGCCCTTCTAAAGGTGGTATTCGCTACGACCCAGGTGTTCATTTGGATGAGGTAAAAGCCTTGGCCGCATGGATGACTTGGAAATGTGCCGTAGTAGATATTCCTTATGGTGGTGCAAAAGGGGGAATCAAATGCTCTCCTTGGGAAATGTCCAAAGGAGAATTGGAGCGATTAACTCGTGCCTACACAGTTGCCCTTTACGATGTTTTTGGCCCTGAACAAGATATTCCCGCTCCAGATATGGGAACTGGCCCAGAAGTGATGGCTTGGTTGATGGATGAATATTCCAAAGCACAAGGTAAAACTGTGAACGCAGTAGTTACTGGAAAGCCTTTAGTATTGGGAGGTTCACTCGGAAGGGTTGAAGCAACTGGTCGTGGTGTAATGGTTTCTGCCATGTCTGCCATGGAAAGAATGAAAATGAGTCCTGTGAAATCCACTTGTGCCGTTCAAGGTTTCGGCAATGTGGGAAGCCATGCTGCTCGCTTGCTCAATAGCCGTGGAGTTACTATCAAGGCAATTTCTGACCATACAGGTGCTTTTTTCAACGATGGAGGAATTGATTTGGAAGATGCTATGGCTTACAGAGACAAGCATCGCTCACTAGAAGGTTACAAAGGTGCAGAGTTGATTACCAACGATGAGCTTTTGGAAGCCAAAGTAGATATTCTTGTTCCTGCAGCTATTGAAGATGTAATTACTGAAGCAAACGCCTCTAAAATACAAGCAAGACTGATTGTGGAAGGTGCCAACGGCCCAACTGCTTCAAAAGCAGATAAAATTTTGCTAGAAAATGGAGTAACAGTTGTTCCAGATATTTTGGCAAATGCGGGCGGAGTTACTGTTTCCTACTTCGAGTGGGTTCAAAACAGGCTTGGCTACAAATGGACTGCAGAACGTGTGAGCCGAAGAAGTGATAGAATTATGAAAGAATCTTTCGGGAAAGTATATGAAACTTCTATCAAGTATGATGTTTCCCTCAGAATTGCCGCCTATATTGTGGCAATTGACAAGGTAAGCCAGACTTATAAATTACGTGGAGGATACTAAATCAGTTATCAGACTTCAGTAAATAGTTATCAAAAACAGCCGACTCGTAAGAGTTGGCTGTTTTTTTGGTTTTATGCAATTTTATTTGTCTTACGAGTAACAGAAAAAGTGGACTTGCAACTAAAAAAAGGATTATTAGTTAAACGACAGATTTAAACATTTGATTGTCTTGAATTTCAACTCTTTACTTACTACTTTAAGGTGCAGCTTAACTTTGAATTAATCATTAATACTTTCAGTATGCAGGGCTTTCTTATAAAAATGAATTTTGCGTGAGACACGCAAAAAAGAGGTATTTTCTTTGGTGCGTGTCTCACGCACCATCCTCAAAATTACTAAAATCAAGGTTTTAAGTTTTTATAAGAAAGCCCTGTTTCAGTATGTTAGAATTTATAACCACAGTAAGTATATCAGTAGGCTTGGGGAAGCTTATTGATAAGTGGATTACAACAAGAGAGGTTGAATTATTGAAGGATACTTTGATCAATTGGTTTATAAGTATTGATTAATTTGACTTCTTAAGAAGTCACTTTCTTCGGGCGCGTCTCATTTTGTCGCAATAAATTAAAATATACTTTTTATGAATGCTAGATTTCTAATAAATCCAACGTCTGGCAGGGTTTTCAACCTCTGCCAGCGTATGCTTTTTTAGTATGCGACATTTTGAGATGCGCCCCTTTCTTCAGCCTATAATTTTTTTGTCAGTTCTTTTGAAACACTTTTTGGCAAATCTTTTCGGTTCTTTGACAAATCCCGTGAAATTGTAGCTTAGGCTTATGAATAAGCTAGGATTTTACGAGGGTTTACTGAATCTTCCAGACTTGAAAATTACCTCAATGAATAAGAGTGCGACAGTTTCATTGCGCCATCTGCAATCGGTACTTCTTTGATAATCCGGACTGGGTTGTTTCAGGAAAATCTTATACGGAGCGTCAGGAGAAGTGGATTTTTGAAATGTGTGAGAAAAAAAACTTCATGCAGGTGGCACAATTGGCCGACATGTGCCATAGGACGGTCGAAAGACTTTTCTACTCCCATGCCCGTAAAAGCATCAATTTACCTGAGCGTTATGCAAAAGTCCATAAAATAGGCATAGATGAGATAGCGCACCGAAAGGGCAAAAAAGACTATGCCTGCGTGCTGACTGATTTAGAGCGTGGTATATATCTGGACATACTTCCAAATCGTAGAAAGGAAACTTTGATGGCTCATTTTCAGTCACTTGGAGAGGGATTCTACAATCAGATTGAGGTGGTTTCCTGTGATATCTGGAAGGCAATATCAATGTATCCAAAGAAAACTTCCCGAATTGCCAGATGGTCATTGACCGTTTCCATGTCGTCAAATCACTCAATGATGTGCTGGATGCCCTGCGCAAGCAACTTCGCAGGGAGCATCAGGAAAATGACTCTTTCAAAAATCTGAAATGGATACTTTTTAAACGTTCCGAAAAGTGCAGTCAAGAAGAAAGAGACATCCTTCAAATGGCTGCTCGAAGAAGTCTATCAGCTGCGCAAGTCATTCAATGCCATGTTTTGATATTGCCACAAACCAAAAAGAACTGCTGAAATCGATTCATTGCTGGATGGGACATGCCAAACGGTTGGATTATACTCCTTTGAATAAGTTTGTGAAGATTCTACAAAATTGGAAAGAGCCAATTACCGCATTCGCCAATGAACACATCTCAAATGCCGTTACCAAGGGGTTGAATAATTTCTTGAGATACCTCAAAAGAATTTCTTTTGGACTCCCAAATTTTGAGAATATGAGACTCCGTGTTTTAGCAGCTTCTGCATAAACACGGGATTTGTCAAAGAACCTACACTATTTTTACACCAGAGGGAAAAGTGGAGGAAGAAGTAAAAAGAAAAACACTGAAAACCTATTGGTTATCAGTGTTTTAGCTTGTGATCCGCTCAGGACTCGAACCTGAAACCTACTGCTTAGAAGGCAGTTGCTCTATCCAGTTGAGCTAGCAGACCCTCGGATAAAAGAGGCTTGAAAATAAATTTCCAAGCCTCTTGTTGTTCTGTCGGGGCGGCAGGATTCGAACCTGCGACCCCCTGCTCCCAAAGCAGGTACGCTAACCGGACTGCGCTACGCCCCGAACAATTTTACCTAAATTACTTTAGGATTTTGTGGCGGAGAGACTGGGATTCGAACCCAGGCATCCGTTGCCAGATGACAGTTTAGCAAACTGCTCCTTTAACCACTCAGGCACCTCTCCAATGCTGTTCCAGATATAAAAACCATATCCTTGTCCCGAATAGCGAATGCAAAGGTAATTTATTGAGTATTAATATCCAAGCAGAAACGATATCTTTTTCAAAAAAAATTAATCTTTTTTTCTAAACCTAGCTTAAATGATGCTCCTTTGATGAAAAAGCCAGTATTATTGTTAAATAAAAGAATCGTAAATTTTATACTTACACAAAAAACAGGTATCAAAGATTAAAAAAGAGGCTAGCAAAACATAAGTTGTACATGCTCATAAATTATTTTCCTGTTGACGATTTTTTGTAATATCTTGATTGATTTGTCTGCTTATAAAAAAATGAAAATTCGGATTGGTTCTATTTCAAAATAATTTTATATATTTGTTTATACAAATGTTTTTTATACACTAATTCATTAAAAATGAAAGCAGCTAAAATAGTTTTTTGGGTTTCCACAGGCCTATTGAGTGTGATGATGCTGATGTCTGCGGGTATGTACCTCTTTAAACATGCAGACATTGTGTAAGCATTCGATACACTTGGTTTTCCAACTTTTGTGATTTATCCATTGGCAACTTTTAAAGTACTAGGAGTAGTTGCTGTTCTTACTAGGGCGGTAGATTGGCTCAAAGAGTGGGCTTATGCAGGCTTTTTCTTCAACTTTCTATTGGCATTCGGAGCGCATTTTATGGCTGGAGATGGTGAATTTGGTGGAGCTCTAGTTGCATTAGTTCTTCTGATAGTTTCTTATTCTGCACAGAAAAAAGCGTTTATATAAAACTCTAATTGGCAAAAGGAAAAGGTATGAGAAGCGTCAAGAGCTTCTCATACCTTTTTTTAAGTTATCCAAAAAACAAATAACTAATCAGAATTGCCGCAATAATTCCTACTAAATCGGCAAAAAGTCCACAAGTGATAGCATGACGAGTATTTCGGATGCTTACTGAGCCAAAGTAAACAGCAATTACATAAAGAGTAGTGTCAGTTGAGCCTTGAAGTACGCAGACCAACCTACCGACAAAAGAATCAGGTCCAAATTGATTCTCTTGCATTGCTTCAACCATCATACCTCTCGCACCACTTCCGCTTAAAGGTTTCATGAGTGCAGTTGGCAAGCCATCTACAAATTGAGTATCGACTCCAAATAGGTTTACAAACCAGCGGACTCCATCAATAATCAAATCCATTCCGCCCGAAGCTCTGAAAACGGCAATGGCAACGAGCATGGCAACCAAAAAGGGAATGATTTTAATGGCAATCTGAAAGCCCTCTTTCGCTCCCTCAATAAAATATTCATAGGCATTTACTTTTTTCACAATTGCCATTAGTATAAAAGCTACAATGGTAGAAAATAAAATGAAATTGCTTACCAATGTTGATATTTCTGTAACTCGGCTTTCTGGCAATCTGTTGAAAGCGAATGTGATTCCCACAATCACGCCAATAATTCCTAGAATATAGGCTAAAACGACTGGCTTGAATATGTTTACTTTCTGATAAGCTGATACGATTAACAATCCACCCAAAGTAGAGCAGAGTGTGGCGACCAGAATGGGAATGAAAACATCGGAAGGATGAGCTGCGCCCGCTTGGACTCGGTACATGATAACCGAAATGGGAATCAGGGTCAGCCCAGATGTGTTCAGTACCAAGAACATGATTTGGGAATTGGTGGCGGTGTCTTTTTCAGGATTGAGTTTCTGCATTTCCTGCATGGCTTTCAAGCCCAAAGGAGTTGCCGCATTGTCTAATCCGAGCATATTGGCAGCAAAATTCATCATAATTGGCATCATTGCCTTATGCTTCAGAGGAATATCTGGAAAGAGATTTTTGAAAAGCGGGCCAAGTAGGAAAGTTAAAACAGCAATAATTCCCGATTTTTCGGCAATTCGCATTAAACCTAGCCAAAGTGTGAGTACGCCAGTCAAGCCGATAGAAATGGAAAAAGCGGTTTCTGAAGAGTCGAAAGTAGCTTTTACCAATCGGGAGAAAATCTCATAATCTTGGAAGACGATGAGTTTGAAAAGTGCAACGATGAATGCTAATAGGAAAAAACTAACCCAAATGTAGTTTAATGTCATGGGTAAAAATGATTACAGATTTAATTCTGTTTTTAGATTGAATTGAGGAAAGAGGAAGGAATAAAGAAAAAAGAGTGCTAAAATTCAGTCTTTTGCTTTACTCCTTTTTCCTTTCTCAAAAGAGGATAATCATTCGCTAAACTTACTATTTATTCCATCTCCTCCAGAAACTCGCTCACATCTACCTCCAACTTTTCAGCATACTTGATAAGTAAATGTGCTTTGTATTCGGGGAAAAACTCAACACTTTTCGAGATAACACTCGACATGAACTTGTTGCTCAAAGCAAAGAAAGCAGTATTTTCTCCATAATCTTTGGCAATTTCTAACTGAATGGGTTTGAAAACAGTTGTTTTCAGCTCATCTTCTCTCTCACGAGACTTTCTGAACTTATTGTAATTTTCTCTGCTCAATGGCTCAATGGCAGAATCAGTTTGAGAAAGCCCTTGTTCTTTTGCTTCGTTGGAGGCTTTTTGAAGTAATTGACTGATTTTATTTTGGGTAGAGCTATTTTTGATTCCTCTGAAAACACCCTTCTCATATTCCCAATTCTTTACTCTACTTGGGTTTTGTGCATAAGACATCAGTGTATCGTTGCTGACAATCTGATGTGATGGCTTATTATATTTCTTGGCAATCGTTTCTCGAAAGTCAATAAGGGCTTTCATCAGAAACCATTCGTGTTGAGTAAGTTCCTTTTTGTCTTTTTTCCGATAAAGTGTATTGTCTTCAGCATCTGCATAATTGACTTGACTCAGAATTGCATTTTCTTGTGCCACCCAATCAGAAATATTTTTGGCTTCCGCCTGCTTTTCCAACGCTTTTTTCAGTTCTAAAAGATGCAGAACATCTTCTGCCGCATAGGTCACTTGCTTTTCGGTAAGCGGTCTTTTGAACCAATTACTCATTTGTGCAGAATCTCCTTCGGGAATTTCCAAAATCTCATTGAGCATGAATGAAAGTGATTTTTGCGGATAATTTAGCAGTTTGATTGCATTGGTAGTATCGTAAATATTCTTTGGGAAACAGCCGAGAGAATGAAGCAACCTCAAATCTTCTCCAAAGGCGAAAGTAATTTTCTGTATAGCTGGATTTTCTATGACAGGGAATATTTTCTCAATTTCCAAGCCTTCGCTCAAAGGGTCAATGATAAAGCAAATCTCCCCAGAGAAAATTTGCATTAGGCAAAGATTGAAACCATAGCGAAATCTATTTTTGTCAAACTCTAAATCAATTCCAAATTCAGGAACAGTTTGAAGGTGCTCAATACATGACTCTAACTCTTTGTTGTTTTCAACTTGCTTTATAATAGACATTTATTCTGTTTTATGGTCTGATATGCAAGATAACTCTTCTTTTGAAAGGTGCAAGAATAAGAAATGGCGGAAAGCCGTCATCGTTGGAAATCAGTAAATTCGCCCTTTCCAGCGTACTTTTATAGGAAGAAGATAGAAAACTGCGGTTAAAAACGTGACTAGAAGGCTATAAAATTCATAGGGAATCAGGTAGATAAGTAAATTAGTTCTTCTAATCTGAAAAAGCCCATTTCCTGCAATAATGCTTTGCAAGGCAAATTTCAACCACCAAACTCCATACGCCAAAAGAGGTGAGAACACATACAATCCAACCAAAATAGGCAGAAAAAGAGCTTGTAGAGTGAGTACGATTAGAATATACCACGGTGCTTGAATCGCTCCATAAACCCATCTTTTTCTTTGATGGAGAAGGTGTGAAATACTTTGTGAGGCGACTGTTTCCGCAGTGATTTCGGGTTGCATTACTTGTTTGAATTTCCAGCCTTTTTGGGTGATGGCTTTGAAAATCTCATGGTCTTCTGTCAATGAAAAGGGAATTGTTTCATAACCTCCAACTTGCTCATAAGCTTCTTTTTTGACTAACATATTGTTTCCCATAGCCGTCAAAGCAACTCCAACACGAGAAGCCCCTTTTATGAGCGAAAGTGCATAAACCCAATCAATGGCTTCTAGTCGAGCAAAAAAACTACTCGGTTGCGCCAATGTGCAACCAGTCATAATGCCAATTCCTTCCTCATAATTTTCAATCATTCCAGCAATCCAGCTTTTCGGGACAGCCACATCGGCATCTGTCATCAATAAAAACGCTCCTTTTGCATTAGGGGCGAGTTGTGCCAATACATTTGCTTTGCCTTTGGCATTTCCAATGGTTGAGGTAATATTGAGGAGATGGAAATTTGGTTTGTCGGTAATGAATTTTTGAACAATTTCCTCCGTTTTGTCTTCAGAATCATCATTCCCAATCCAAACCTCATAGCAATCATTTGGGTAATTAATTTGGTCGAGTGCTTGTAAGCAAACTCCAATATTTTCCTGCTCATTTCTGGCAGCAACAAGTATGGAAACAAAAGGAGTTTCTTCTGGAGTCATAATTAGAAAGTTTATGATGTGGATGTAGCGTTGTTAAATTTGATTGTCAGAAAGTTATGTTTTTTGTAAGGAGTCGAAAAAGTATGCTATTATTTCCCCAGCTTTCTGGAAAGCAACAAAATGCAAAATCCACCCACAAAAAGATAGTGAAGAGTTTGTAAACCATGAATCATAATTGCCAAAGTTGCTCCGTAAACCGAGGAAACTCCATAAAGCAAAATCCCTTGCTGAAACAAATAGTGGTAAGCGCCCATTCCGCCACCTTGAATTGGAAGCGAACGCCCAAAACTACCAATTACCATCATAGAAAGTCCCGCTTGCCAACTCAAATGACTTGTTTCCTCGAAGGAGAAAAACCAGAGATAAGTCATAAAGAAATAAGTAATCCATATAAAAAGTGTGTGGGCGAAGAACCATCCATTCTTTTTCAAACGAAAAACAGAGGAAATTCCTAGCCAAATTTGTTGCACGAATTGAGTGATTTTGATAAACCAGCCTTGTTGAGACAATTGTTTCCAATAAACGAAAATTAGTAGCAAACCACTCAATCCAACCAAAGCCAAAACAATGGCAATAGTTTGAAGTGCATTCGCTTTTTCTTGCATAACTGCCGAAAGTTCCGTGTGGATTTCCTTGAAATAGAAGGCTGAAAGTGTATCGAACTCCACCAAAATTGCTAGAATTAATACGAAGAACAAGCAAGCTATATCAATAATACGTTCGGTAATTACTGTTCCGAAAAGTGGTTTGGCAGGAATTTGGTCAGTTTTGGAAACTGCCAGAACTCGGGTAACTTCTCCTAATCGGGGAATGGCGTAACTGGTTAAATAACCTGCCATGAGTGCCAAAAAAGCGTTTCCAACTTTCGGTTTGTAGCCCAATGGTTCAATCAAAATAATCCAGCGAACTACTCTGCTAATATGATTGAATATGCTGATAATCAAAATAATGAATAGCCATTTGAAATCTGCTCGCCATAAAGTGTCTCGAATTTCCGATAAGTCTTGATTTCTGAATGCGAGAAACAGCAAGCCTATTCCCAAAAAGAGGAAAATTAGGTAAGAGAACTTTTTGAGTATATTGAAAGCCTTTTGGAGCATTTAAAATAGAGTTTTGGAACTGTATGATTTTTCTTGGTGCAAGAATACACTTTCCAGTTTTAATTTGGCAAATTTGTGAATAGCACATTTGTAAGAAATATCGGAATTGCGAATCTGGAAGGGATTTGCAACATTTAGAATCTACCAACAAAGAATTTCATAGAAACAGACCTTTGCTTATTTCCCAAATCAAGATAATATGAAACGCAAAAAATTCATTACAATACTTGGAGTTTCCACAGGCGCAGTTGTAGGTGGCGGATTGGCATTCTCTGCGGTTTTCGATCATAAAACTTCGAATCAGCCACTAGAAAAGAGACACGTAAAATTAGTTACACTAGACGAATGCCGAAAAGAATTGGAACAACTTCGGCAAGCAAAAGGCATTGCCGTAAACAATGATTGGACTTTATACCAAAACTTAGTTCATTGCGCTCAAAGTATTGAATATTCTTACGAAGGATATCCTGAAAAAAGGTCTGTGCTTTTTCAGCGAACTATTGGGGAAATGGCTTTCAACAAGTTTAAAAAACAAGGCTTCATGAGCCATAATTTGAATGAGCCTATTCTGAGCGCACCTAAAATAGTAGATTCTGACAATTTGGAAATTGCCTTTTCTAGGTTGGAGAAAGCTATTGAGCAGTTTGAAAATACGGATGAGCAAATGCTCAGGCCACATTTTGTTTATGGAAATGTAAGTAAGTCAGATTATGCAAAGGTTCATGCCATGCACAGCTCAGACCATTTTTCTGCTTTTGAGGTGTGAAAAAGGGAGGAAGGAGAAAGGAACAAAGAGGAAAGATTGGTGATTTCAGCCTGTCGCTCATAATCAACCATCTGAAGGTGGTTGATTATGAATTGAGGAAACAGAATGGGAGAAGTATTTCTAGTTATGTTGGAACACATACTACTATACAAAAGTAAAACTGTGCCTGTCAGCGTGACCAGGTCAGAATCCATTCCTTGTCGGCTCAATTCTGAGAGTTCTCGGTAGGATCGGATGGCTGATGCCATTGCTTTCAACTTCTCAAATCCGATGCGACCCGTAGCGGGTGCTATCGGCTTCTAGGAAAATGAAAAATGTATAGTAGTATGACTTACGACTAAAGACTCATGACTTATTTTCACTCGACCTCTCTAAATTTCCGTGACTCTGCATTGCTCATGCTGACAATGAAAGCATCTTTAAAACCTGCGCTTTTGGCTTCTTTCAAAAGTTTTTTAGCTCCAATCATGTCATATTCACGCCCAACCATGTACTTATATTTGTAAGAACCTTTTGCTTGATGCTCCACAATTTTCAATTCCAAATCTTTGAGTTTTTGATTTTTGAAAGTCATCATACTTTTAGATGCCATGAGTTGCACTTTATAGACTTTTCTGCGGTCTCCTTCAGGGTATTTCTTAGCATAGAAATCTCGGAAGGCACGAAAAATAGCCGAAGCAGTAATGTCTTGCCCACGAGCAGAGTTAAGATACTTTTCTTCAGATTTATTTGAGATAAATCCAACCTCGCAAAGCACCGATGGCATGTTCGTATATTGAACTACAAACAAATTATAGCCTCGGTCTCTGGCGCTCATCACTCCACGGCTAGTTCTCCCTGCACGAGTTTGGAATTCTTTTTCTATGCGTAAAGCCATCGCTTTACTCGCCTTAAAATCGTGATGATGAATATGCGTTCTAGTTCCCCTAATTGCCGATTTCGGATTTGAATTACAATGAATACTGATGAAATAGTCTGCTTTTTTCCTATTTGCTAATTCTGCACGCTCCTCTAAACTGACTGATTTGTCTGTGGTTCGGGTATAGATTACCGTAACTCCAGTCATATTATTGGTCAAATAATAACCTAGTTTTTTGGCAATCTCCAAATTCAACTCTTTTTCATCTTTCAAACTTGCTGAGCCTTGCTTTCCAGGATCTTTACCGCCATGCCCTGGATCAATGCAAACTATGATTTTCTTACCCTGAGAAAAAGCCCTCTCTGGAGTGAACAAGAGAACGCAAAAGAGTAGAAGAGAAGTGTATAAAAATAATTTCATAAATATTCGTAGCTCGGGTTCACGATTGGTTGAAGTGGAATACAGTAATTAAAACGCAAAAATCAACGCAAAATTTGCGCTACAGGTTATGATTAACTTTTAATTGATTCAAGAAATTTTTGCAACTTTCGTGCAAAATTTCGTAGCACTCATCAAAATCGCTTTCATCGCCACCATAAGGATCGCTTACTGCCTTTTTGGATTTCACATTATCGAACTCACGCATCAGGAAAATATTTTGTTTGGTTTTATCAGCGCCACGTAAGTTTTTCATGTTCTGAATATTCTGATTGTCCATCGCAATCAAATAATCAAATTCGGAAAAATCTTCTGTTTTGAGTTGCCTTGCTTTGTGAGTGAGTTCCAAGCCATTTCTTACTGCTACATCTCTGGAAAGATGATGCGCTAATTCTCCAATATGATAATGGCTTGTTCCGCAAGAATTACACGAAATTTTGTTCTCCAAATCTTCATTTTTGACCAAATCCTGAAAAATCCCTTCTGCCAATGGCGAACGGCAAATGTTTCCCAAACAAACGAATAGTACTTTAATCATAATTTGAAGTATTTATGAATTACGATGTACGAATTACGATTTTTTACTGCAAGAGATTTTTCGTTCTATCGTGACGACTCAGAGAGTCGTGGTACATTCAATAATTTCCGTTACACAAAAAAGAATTGTGATAATTATTGATTTCAAGAAATATATATGAAGATTTTTTTTGTTTTTCAATCGTACATCTTACATCCAAAATCGTACATCTCTACACAATATGTTTTTCTTCTGTGCCTTTCTCTGTTCCGAAAAGAAAGCCAAAAATTCCTCCGCAAATTCCACCAAATATATGTCCAAATTGGGAAACGTTGTCTGGATTGAAAGAATTTAGGATTTCAGTTCCTACATAAAGCAATGTAATCAATATGAATGTGAGCGGAATGCTTCCATCTTTCACGTTGGAGACGGACGAGAGAATAATCAGCATGAAAACAATTCCACTCGCTCCCAAAAAGCGGTCTCCAAACAGAAACATGTTTAAAATGCTTGTTGCAAAAGCGGTCAATAAAATCATTCCTAATAGCTTTTTAGAGCCATATTTTTCTTCTAAAATAGGTCCAATCAGCAGAATGAAAGAGAAATTTCCCGTCAAATGCTCCCAACTTCCGTGTCCTGCAATGTGAGAGAACAGTTTGAAATAACTCAGCGGATTTAGGAAAGAGCCAAAAGAAGGCTCGGAAATGAAGAACTCTCGAACAAATGGCAAAAATGTGGCAAGTGCCTGAACCGCCACACTAATGAATGTGAAAGTGAGAATTACGGGAGAATTATATTTTATTTTCATAATTTGTCGGGAATAGAGGTCTGATTCTCAAAACTACAATTTCCCTATCAAATTAGTGGTTCAATTTTGTCAAATCTTGCAAAATTCGTGTTGTGTGGTATTGCGTAGCACTTACGTACTACGCTAAGGGTTTGTCGTCCCTTTGGGACTCTTGGCTTTAATACTGAAATTCAATTGATTAAACAATGTTACGTACTGTACGTTTTTTGATTCATAAACAGACTTTTTTCATTTTCTCAATTCGCCAAATCACAAATTCACGAACTCGCCAATTCCTATAATTCGCTCAACATTTCGGCAATAGATTTTGTATTTGGGAAAAATGACAGAATGCGTTGCAAAATCTCATCTACCGTAATATCTGGGCAAGATGCGCCTGAGGTCAGCAAAATAGTTACAGGTTCTTTTGGTTGGATTTTATGAGTTGGGAGGAAGTTTTCCGCAGTCAATTCCTCTTTTTCTTGCCAATTGAAATGGGAAATCAGGTTTTCGGAAAGTATTTTATCTGCTGAGGAAATGAAATAAGTAGGTAATTCCTCTTCGCATAATTCTACTAAATGCGTGGTATTAGAACTATTGTAACCTCCAACCACTAAAGCTAAATCTGCTTGGGTTTCCGCCTCCAAAAGCCCGAGAGTTGCCCGCTGATTGTCATTTGTGGCATAACAAAGCGTATCTCTTGTTTCTGCAAAATGCTGTTTGGAGTTGGCTTCTCCAAACTTTTCAATCATAGTTTGCTTCAAGAAATCGGCAATTGCTTGTGTTTCTGTAGCAAGCATGGTAGTTTGATTCACTACACCAATTTTACTGAGCGAAGTTTCGGGATTGAAATTATCGGAATACCTACCTTTGAAAATCTTCTCGAAATCTTCTAAACTGGATTTGCCCAAAATGAAATCTGCCAGTAATTCGGTTTCCTGCATATCTTCTACCATAATAGAAGGCGCATCTTCTTTGCTATGCGAGAAAGTGGCGCGAGTTTCCTCATGTTTCACTTTGCCGTGAATCACTACCGTATATTCTTTCTTGCCCAATTTCGTGGACATATTCCACACTTTTTCCACAAAAGGACAAGTGGTGTTGTATTGCTTAGTTTCCAAACCCATTCCTTCCAAGCGAGCTTGAATTTCCACGGTTGTCCCGAAAGCGGGAATCAGCACAATGTCTTCCGAACTCAATTCTTCCCACGGAATGAGTTGCGTACCTTTGGTGTCCATAATGAATTTGATGCCACGAGCCTGTAAATCATCATTCACTCTTGGGTTGTGAATCATTTCGCTGAGCAAGAAAACTCGCTTGTCTGGATTTTCCTCTACGGTGCGGAAAGAGATTTCAATGGCATTTTCCACACCATAACAAAAACCAAAATGGCGGGGAATGAAGAACCGAACTGCTCCAAAATCTAGCAATTGAGGCGTGAAATCCTTTTTTCGAGGGTCTTGGATTTTACGTAGGTCTTTCACTTTGCCAATAATTGGGCTTTTATAGAATTGGGGAATTTCGAATTGTTTCATCTTGGATTTAGCTTTTGTGGGTTGATTACAAAACTAGGGAATAGGGAAAGGGTTTTGAGAGAATTAGTTTTCTTTAGTTATACTTTTCAAAGTCTCAATTAAGTTTTCAAATCCTTTAAATTTATTGGGGCAAAACTCGAAAGATGTTGCCTTATTTCCTATAACCATATTGAATATGCTAGTACTTCCTCCAACGACCCCAGGTAAACATTCATTATTTTGCGATTTCGCATTTCTTTCAAAACTCTCTATGGCAGATTTGGCTAATTCAAAATTCTCCAAACTTCCAAAGAATGACTGTTTAAGATTACTTGCGCTTTGGTCGCTTAAATGAAAGTAAAGAATTCTGTTGCTATATATCCTTAAATCTCCAGTCTCTCGTCCCATACAGCCATATTGAGACTCTACATATATCATTATTTTGTTGCTCGCTTTAGATGCGATAATTTCATTCTCCGTGAAATCAAATATGTCGTTAATATCAATTTCTTTTACTGTCTTTCTCTTTCTGACTGAAACCTTAAAATGCTTTACAAATCCTGTAGATGTATGGACTTCAAAGTGATAGTCTCCTTTTTGTAAACTATCGAAATCAACCTCACGACCTATATTTTCTGACTTTTCCATTAATAGCTTGCCACTTTTCTTTAGCATAACTTTGTCAATGAGCCTTGGCACATAAAAGCTTTTGTATTTGAAATCAACTTTGAGACGACACACTTTCTCAGCTTTAAGATTTGAGAAAATCAAAGTTGAAAGAGCGATAAGGATAATTTGTGTATTTTTCATCTGGAGCGTGCTATTTGAAGTTGATTGCAAAGCTAGGTTTTAAGGTCATTTTGATGAAATGCAAAATTTATTGATTTGGAATTTATTTTCTTGTAAAGAAAGCCTGAGATTAATGCACTAATTAGTCCTGCAATAAAATAATTTAGAATGTTGTTATCTAAACTAACATTCATGAAAATTAATATCAAAGCTGGAATATGTAATACTACTCCAAAACGAAATGATTTAATCTGAATTTTGTTTCGTTTGAGAACCCAGTATAATATTGAAAAAAGAACAATATCTATTATTACCGGCCCTAGACTAAAATAAAAACCAGCTCCAATCATCTCCATGACTCCCCACCATTCCGTTCTAGCGAAGTAATCATTACTAATTGGTAATTTTGTGGATAGCAAAAATACAATCCAAAATGACAAGTCTTTGATAAAGGGCGCATCTCAAAATGTCGCACACTAAAAAAACATACGCTGGCAGAGGTTGAAAACCCTGCCAGACGTTGAGTTTATTAGAAATATGGCATTTATAATGCTCCATTCTTTCATTTAAAAAGTGCATTTTGATTTATTGCGACAAAATGAGATGCGCCCTTGATAAAGATGTGAATAGGATATAGTTTCATGAGAATTCAGTCTTTTTAGTATTTGAGTGAATATAAAATCTACTTCACTCCAAAAGTAATGTGGTTCTCTGACAAATTTTGTGGAGGTCGAAATTACTAGATTAAATAACCTGATTTCTAGCCAATCAAATATAGTTTTCCTCGTTGCCTGTCTCACGCAACACCTTGAATCACATAAATTGTCAGACAACCAGTAATGTCAAACAACAAAGTGGTGCTAACTTATTCTTCAACCTTCCTTTTTAATGCATTCAACAAACGAGTTTCAAAATCTTATACGATTACATTTGCCCAAAAACCAGCGTATCCATTCATTTTTGATTCGATTGTGTAATCACAACTGAGAATTAACTTGGTTACATGATTATCCAAACTGACTAATTCGTAGGAAATGTTTTGGAACTGGAAATAATTGCTACCCAAAAGATGTTTGTCGGTAGGTAAATCTCTCAGCTCAGATTTGTCTATATGAATATCAAAACTGACGAAATTCGTACTATCTAGTTTGGAAATAGATTCAAAGAGCTTCAAGTCATCTGTGAAATAACCTACTCTATATTGCTTGCCGTTAACATACTCCAACTTTGATTTTATCGGTCTGGGAATTCCAATATAATTCAGGAAACCCATTTCGTATTCATCATCTGATATTTCAGGAACTTCTATGAGTATATTCCAAACCTCACTTTTTCCTGAATTGATAATGATTTCATTCTGGACATGGAATTGTTCTTTAGAGTTTGGGAATTGAGATTCCAGAGGACTCAGTAGAAAGGGCAGAAATAGAATTGAGTAGAGGTTTTCAGCTTTATGTTTCTTCATAAAACTGCCCAAAACCAATCCAGCAATTCCTGCAACTAGCAAAAAGGGAATGGCTATTATCAATATACAGAGCCAATCTTCCAAGCCAATTGAAAGGGCAAATATGAAGAAGATGAATACGCTAAGTATTGGAAAGAAAAACTGCTTAGTTCTCGATTTTACAATTTCCTTTGTGGCAAACAGTAGTGGAATAACTCCAATCGCTATCGGTAAAATCCAAATGAAAGAAATACTATAAATGTTGAAATCAAAGAGTTCTGTACTTTTTGGGCTTTCACATAAAGTACGATAAGTCAGTCCGTATAGTCCACCTAAAAGAATGCCTATATATTGTGTGTATTTCATGATTTATCAAATTTTAGATTCTTACAATCTACAAAATCTGTCCCACTCCAAAAGTAATCACAAACAGCAAAGTCGTGAGCGCCATTTGTTTCAAAAATGGGTCTAAATCTTGAGGTTTGGTGAGTTGCTTTACGGCTTTGGCATTTTTGAGCAGAAGTGGCAAAATCAGCAGAAAAAGGAATTGCCAAGGGCTGGAGAAATCAATCGCCACATAAGCAATGGCGCAACTCAATCCAACCGAAAGCAACAACCAATGATAAATCACGGCTTTCTCTCGCCCAATTCTGACTGGAATGGAGCGTTTCCCTGCTTTGGTGTCAGATTCAATATCTCGGATGTTGTTTACATTCAGTACGGCAATGGAGAAAAGCCCGCAACTGATAGAAGGTAGCACATGAATCATTTCCACATGTCCTGTGTGGAGAAAGAAAGTTCCCATGACTCCAAGTAAACCGAAGAACATGAACACGGAAATATCGCCCAAACCAATGTAGCCATAAGGCAACTTTCCTGCGGTGTAAGTGATGGCGGCAATGATAGATAAAATACCCAAAACCAAGAAAGTAGCCAAGATTTTCATATCGCTAATCTCCGCAAAATAGAGTAATCCAATTCCCGAAGCCAATGATAGAATTGCGCAAATAGTTAAAGCGGTCAGCATGGCTTTAGAAGTAATAGCACCAGATTGAACCGCTCTTTGCGGGCCTTCTCGGTCGGCACTATCTGCCCCGTGAATGGAATCGCCATAATCGTTGGCAAGGTTGGAGAGTATTTGGAGGAAAATGGTGGTCAGCGAACAAAGTAGGAAAATTTTTAGGCTGAAAGCTTCCTCATCTGCCGCCAAAAAACTGCCCATGCCAATACTTGCTAAAGCAAGTGGCAAAGTTCTCAATCTTATTGCCTCCAACCATACTTTCATATCCTTATATTAAAGTTTCAATAATTATTGAAACAAAGATAGATGATGATTTACAGGATTTGTAGGATTCGTAGGATTGATTTTGGAGAAATCTTAATCGAATTAGAAATATAAGCCACAAAAAAAACGGTACGTGAGACACGCACCGTAAAATATTCTTCTCTCAACAAATACAGATTACATTGTTTCCGTAGCAGAAATTGTTTCTTTCACTTCTCCACAGTTCATCATTTCATCTCCGAAATAAGGGTTTTTCACTTCCTCTTCTTCGCTCAACCAATATGCTCCTTTATTCTCGAATGCCATTGGGCAATGTACATAATACACATCGTGAGTACTTCCCATTTCTTTTACCATCGTGTACATTTTGTCAGAAATTTTTTGAAAAACGGCTCTTTGCTTGGCAATATCATCAGAGTTTTGAAGCTCTTTTGCCATGTCAGCCAATTCGCCTTCTGTTTTTCTTGATAATTTGTTTGCCTCAATCTTCGCTTGGTTTACAGAAGATGCTACCAATGCGTCTTTCAGCAAAATATAATACTTCAAAGACTTTTTGAAATCCTCTTTGCTCATATCAGCATCTGTGGTAGTGGTTACTTCTTCTGTGCCTTTAGTCTCTTCTGTTTTTTCTGTTCCTCCACAAGAAAACAAAAACATAGCAAGCATAATAAATAATACGTTTTTCATCTTTTACTTTCACTTTTAGATTATAAAAAAACTAATTTCTTTCCAATATTAAGCAATTTACGTAGAACAATGTTTTTACCAAATCCAACCTGCTATTTTTTTAAAGAAGCTTGGGATATCCATTTGGCAAGCACCTGATAGTGAGAGGTTTCCAAAAAACTGATTTGGACAGTTTTTATATGATCAAGTAATTTTAATAGATTTTTATTATTGATGAGTTGGTCTTTCTTCGCCAAAACCAATTCCACATCTACATTGAAATCAATTATATTTTGCTTAATCAGTTTCTGATTCAAGCGGAATTCTCCATACGCATTCCACGTATTCTGTAAAATTTCACGTTTGTTTTTATGGTTGATTTGGGATTGGGCAAATAGCAAAAGCTCTTTGCTTGGAGGAAATGATTTTGCTAAATCCAACAAGGGAACAACTCTATCATAATGTTTCAAAAAGTTATTGAAAATGGATTTTCCAAATGTTGTTCTTGTGCAGAAATCAAAAAAATTGAATCGCTCGAAGCCGTTGGGGGCAATCAGGTAAACTTTGCCTACTTTGTGCGGAATAACTTCCAAAATCGCTCCTACGTGCCTTGCGCCAATGGAATAGGCAATCAAATTTACTCTGTCAATTTTAAGTGACTCAATTAAGACTCTGAAATCAGAAACCCAACTAGTTTTAGTTGGGTAAGTTGTTGATTCTGAATTGTCTTTGTGTCCGAATAGATAAAAACTATAAATAATGCTATTTGGGAAAGCATCAACCAATCTTTTATAAACAGTCGGGTTTTGCCCAAATCCATGGAAGGCAAAGTAGGCTTTTTTGCCCATTCCGTAGATGGAATATGAACTACTGAAAGAATGATTTTCTGGAAAACTCAATGTAAGTTTTGGATAAATTTAAGCTTGGCTCTGCATAGATTCTACCTCTTTTACCAAACTTTCAAACTCCGATTTAGTTTCCAGCACATGTTCTTTGTGTTGTTCATACTTCTCGGAATTGGCACGTTCAATCTTTCTAATCTTACCAACCAAGTCATCTGCTCCGAACATTTGAGCCTGAGATTTTAGTTGTTGCATGACTGATTTCACGCCTCTAAAGTCGTTATCATTTATTGAAGCATCTAGTTGGGAACTATACTCCTGAGACTGTTGCAAGAACCTGTTGATGATTTCTTGAGAGAAAGAGTCATTGTTCAGAGATACTTTTCTGAAAATGTCGAGGTTTATAAGTCCCATAGCTTTTAGTCTTTAATGTGGTATAGTAAAAATGGCTTTCAGTTGAAGTCGAACATGAAGATAGAAAATTTATATGATAATTACATCAACATTTATTCAAACAACATTCATACGGTGAGTAATGTTTTTTTAAGTTGAGAACCTGTAAATGCCATTTGGAAGAAAAGTATATACTTATGACCATTTAAACATATCTTAATGATGAACCTAGCTAAAGAAACAAAAAACATATTCCTAGCTCTTCTTTTTATTCTCCTAATAGTTCAACACTCATTTTCACAAGGTTTCTCAAAATTAAACGAAAGCAGAATTTCCACCAATAAAAAAGCCATGCAGGTTTTAGTCGGTTGGAGTTTGGGGAACATGGCTGTTTATGGAGTTCGGGCTTCGGGTGGAAATGGCGATAAATATTTCAATCAGATGAATATCTATTGGAATGTGGTAAATCTTGCCATTGCTTCGGCTGGTTATTTGGGAAGTAAAAAAGAGGGGAGGAGTACTCTTTCCAACAAAGAAATTCTCAGCAAGCAATTCAAAACCGAGAAAATATTGTTTTTTAATACGGGTTTGGATTTAGCCTATATCGGAACTGGATTTTATTTGCGAGAATTAGGCAGAAATGAGAATGACTCTCGATGGAAAGGCTATGGCAAGTCGCTGATTTTGCAGGGAAGTTTCTTGGCAATTTTCGACTCCATTCTCATTCTAAAACACCAATCTAATCGAAAAAAACTCGGAAAATATAAAATATTGCCAGCTTCGGAAGGAGTTGGAGTGAAAATAGTCTGGTAGAAATTTGAGAGAAAAGACAAAGGAGGAAAGAGAAAATAAAGGAGATGTCGATATAAATGCCTGATTTTCAATTTTTTACATCTTAACATCCTTTACAGAAGGTAAACCAAATCAAAAACTAACTTCATGTAACTCCAATCTAAACTCCTTTCTTTCATACTTAACCGTATTTTAATGAATTTGAATTAAGCTGAATTGTTCCTAAATTCAACCAAACAAACAAAGTCAAATTATGAGATTCATATATTATATCGTAGTTCTCGCCATTTTCGTGTGGTCGCAGCTCTATTGGGGAATGCCCACTTTCCGTTGGGGATTCAACGGATTACCCATGATGTTGCTATTTCTAGCAGGAGTCGTTTTCGTTTTAGAGCGGAATTGGCACTCTAAAAGGTCTGGAAATGTATCGAAAGCACTCAAAATCCCAAGTATTTTATTGGTGTTATCTGCTTTCTTTGCACTGATTATTCCCTTCGTAACTTCTTGGTCAGCTTTCAGAGCAGATGATTACCGCAATCTGGTTGGAGAAGTGAAAATTGGAGAAAGTTTTGCTGATGATGTTGCTCCTATTTCCATAGACAAAATCCGAATTGTAGATCAGGAACTGGCTTACAGGCTTGGAGATAAAGTGTTGGGTTCAGAACCTTCACTCGGAAGTCAAGCACATTTGGGAACTTTCAGAATCCAGAAAGTAAATGGCGAATTTGTTTGGGTCGCTCCGCTGATTCACTCGGGCATTTTTAAATGGTGGAATAATAAAGAAGGTGCAAACGGCTATGTAGTAGTTTCTGCCACCAATGAGCGAGATGTTAGATTAGTACAGAAAATTGGAGAAACTCCAATCAAAATAAAATACCAGCCAGGCGGGTTTGCAGGAGATTTCTTGCCAAGACATATTTACTTCAATGGCTACATGACTCAAGGTTTTACAGATTATACTTTCGAGATTGATGATAAGGGAATGCCTTTCTGGGTAGTTTCTCTCTACGACAAAAAAGTAGGTTTTGGAGGAAGCGATGTGATAGGTGTTTTGACTGTTGATGCTATGTCTGGGGACATTAAAGAATATTCGATTGAAGAAGCCCCGATTTGGCTCGACCGAATCCAACCAAAGAAATTTGTGCAAAGGCAACTAGACGATTGGGGCGAGTTTGTACACGGCTGGTGGAATCCATCGAACGAAGAAAAATTGACAACCACCAACGGAATGTCTTTGGTTTATGACCAAAACGACCGTTCTTATTGGTACACAGGTTTGACTTCGGTAGGAAGCGACCAAGGAACAGTAGGTTTCCTTTTGGTAGATACGAGAACGAAAGAAACGACTTGGTATAAGCAAATTGGTGCCACCGAGCAGGCTGCCATGAGTTCTGCCGAAGGAAAAGTGCAGGAAAAAGGCTATCAGGCTTCCTTTCCGGTTACCTATAATATAAATGGCGCACCCACTTATGTAATGCCTTTGAAAGATAGAGCAGGTTTGATTAAGATGGTCAGCATGGTTTCTGTGCAAGATTATTCAATTGTAGCAGTCGGAGCAGATTTGAATGAGGCGGTTCGGGCTTACAAAAATGAGCTGAACAGTAGTGGAAATGAGATTTCCCCAACTAATAACTCCACTAAGTTCAAAATCAACTCTACTATTAACCGACTTTCAACAGATGTGAAAAGTGGGAATACGTTCTACTACATGACTTTAAGTGGCTATCCGCATAAGGTTTTCATTATCACTTCGGCAATTTCCGATGAGATTCCGATTACACAAGCGGGAGATTCAGTTCTCGTAACCTACGATGATGGGAAAACCAAAACGGTAGATATTGTGGATTTCGATAATTTGGAAATCTCCGCCCAGAAAACAGATGGCGCAGAGATTAAGAAAATGGAGTAAAGAATGAGAAGATAAAAGAGCAAAAAGCTGATAGATTCGAGAGAATTTATCAGCTTTTTGCATTTAATGAGGTTGACAGTTGGATGTCTTTCGGTTTTTCATACTCGGAAACTTACACCAAAAGAATCTAACCAAAATATCAGCCCTCCTTTGATGAGAACAACAAAGTTTTGGTTGGATTTCGCAATTCCTCAATTGATGAGAAGAAATACGAATTAAGGAATTGATAAAGAGCAATTTATTCTCTCAGTATACGTTTTTAAATCTTCGTGCCTTTTTATTGGGAATTACTTTCCTTATCCTTCCTGAAAAACGCCCATTACCGAGAACTTGTCAATTCGTTTATCAATTCTTTCCGCAGGAGAAAGTATTTCTAGTTGAGCGATTTCTTTTTTAATCACACCTTTTACATCTTCTGCAATTTTTATAGAATCATTATGCGCTCCACCGAGTGGCTCAGGGATAATTTCATCTACAATCCCCATGGCTTTCATGTCTTTGGCAGTTGGGCGAAGTGCCTCGGCTGCTTGCTCTTTGTATTCCCAACTTCTCCAGAGAATGGAAGAACATGATTCTGGGGAAATTACCGAGTACCAAGTATTCTCAAGCATAAAAACCTTATCTCCAATTCCAATTCCTAAAGCTCCACCCGAAGCACCTTCTCCTATAATAATACAGATAATTGGCACTTTGAGCATGAACATCTCTTTCAGGTTTCTGGCAATTGCCTCGCCTTGTCCTCTTTCTTCCGCTTCCAAACCGGGGAATGCGCCTGGCGTGTCAATAAAGCAAACTACTGGTTTATTGAATTTCTCTGCCATTTTCATGAGTCGGAGCGCCTTTCTGTAACCTTCAGGATTCGCCATTCCGAAATTACGCATTTGACGTTGCTTGGTATTTCTGCCTTTCTGCTGGCCGATTAGCATATACGTTTTGCCATCAATTTTTCCGAATCCGCCAACCATGGCTTTATCATCTTTCACACCTCTATCTCCGTGGATTTCTATGAATTCCTCGGTAATTTGATAGATATAATCCAATGTGTAAGGGCGATTTGGATGGCGAGAAACTTGTACTCTCTGCCAACGGGTTAGGTTATCGAAAGTATTTTTCTTCAATTCGGTGATTTGCCTTTGCAATTCGTTGGTTGCGCCACTTACGTCTACATTATTTTGCTCTGCCAAAAATTTCATGTCGGCTAATTTGCTTTCAAGTTCGGCAATTGGTTTCTCAAAGTCTAGTATTGTATTGTCCATAGTTAAATCTCTTTTTGGTCTCAGATTGTCCATTACCAAATCAACAATCTCCTGAGCACTTAATTTTTGGTTCTTCTGTTGTCCTTCGTTCATAAATTCAAATTACTCTGCAAGTATAACTCATAAGCGAGGGAAATGGGTAAAATATGAATTAAGAATGAAAAACTGAATCAATGTGGCTGTGTCTTACAAATCGAATATTATTCTTTTAGATATAGATAATACATTGGCAACTCGTTGCTAACTATGAAGCTCTTCTATAAATACACAGGAAATTTACCTCTTTTACATAAATGTGAGTAACTTTTTTGCTCTATCTACTTCTGCCTTGTCATATTTCCCTTCATTTATTACTCCGTTCAACACATCACTTACTACTTTGTCATTTATGTATCGGAACAATCCTGTATTCCAAGCAATCCTATCAGTATTCTTATTTCTAAAGTATTTCCATAGCTTCAAATCATTATTTTTTATGTAAACAGCTGTCTCATCATTACATCCAATTGTTTCATATCCCGCTTCTTTGAGTGTTTCAATTCTATTAATTTGCCCTATGGCAAAAATGAATCTTTCAGATTCATTTGCTCCAGGTTCTTTCGATGTGAAAAGTGCAATTTTACCCATTTTAGCACCCAAACACCTTTTAGGTTCGTTGTTATGTTTTTCTCCATGAAAATGTCCAGGATAAAACTCTAAATATCTCAATGCTACACAATCAGCACAAGGCACTATTCCTTTATCTTCTTCAATTAGTTTTGTCCATTTAGGATTTTGGCAGTTGTCCTCGTATGTTGATTGTATTTTACACCAAGTTCTATTTTTGAAATTATAATCGGCAATATCTTTTGAGCAGACATTAATCCATTCGTTATCATTGAAAGTCACTTTAAAAGCTATATTTCCATCAATGATTTTTTCTGACAACGGATGTGTTAACACAGTTTCTGGAAACTCAATAGTATTATTTTGCTGTTCTATTTTCGGCCTGTCTTTTATTTTATGAAACAGTTTCTCAATTTCTGATTTACTGAATTGGATATATTCTATTCCAAAATGCTCGAAAGACTTCCTTATAGCCTCTGGAATAAAAGGAGCAGCTAATATTATTCGAGTGTTAGGTTTGTCGAACATTCCGTGATATTCTAAAAGTTGCCCAATATCTTCTCTAGTAATTGCAGAACGTTTCAATTCAACCACAACTGTGACATTATTCTTATCTTTAAACAGTAAATCGGCTCGTAATCTATTATCAAAAATATGTTGTCTGCTGATTAGTTTTAGATTTTTTTCAATTAAATCGGAGTGAAAAATCTCAAAAACATCTTCAATTTGTTTCTCTGTTAGATTTGACATAGGCTGTACAATCGGACGTAAAAAGTTCGTTGACTTTTTGGACTTTAATTTGAGTGTTTTATTCCGTAAT
>JBLIFI010000007.1:0-25794 GCA_047633715.1 Flammeovirgaceae bacterium | reverse complement strand
TATTTCTTGCTTATTTTCATCTTGTAAGGTAAAAGTAGGCGCGGCAATGCCTTCTGCCAATGGCTTTTTGGCTTCTTCTGTTTTCTTTTGTTGGCCATCAATCTTATCCATAAAGGCAAAGGTAGAACTGAGTTGCTCTTGAGTATCTACCATTACGCGCTGGGTAGCACGAATGCGGGCCTTGTTCATAAAGGTGAAATAGGCTGTAGAAGCTACGCCTACTAAAATTAAAACTTGTAAACTGAATAGGGCTATTAGTGTTGATTTTTTCATTGTTGTTGGGGGTTTTAAAAGTGAAAGAATAGATGAAGTGTACTTCAGCAGTCCGAATACTGCCGTTAAGGAAGGTTCAAGTCTCCCTTGACGGGAAGACTTGAACCAGTAAGGGTAATTACCATATGGCTACCTGCCTTTGGTTTCGCCCAGACAACAGGTCTGGATGGACTGGATAACTACTATGGGCAGCGGCCTTGCCCTGAATCGCCTGGACATTCACTACAAGGTTTTAGTCGTATGATATGATTAAATTGTGTAGCCCTACAATCATTTCTGAAATCTCCACATGTTTCATGGAAGATGGCTTCATGGTTATTGTGTAGGTGTTTATACACTAAGTACCCTGTAACTGCAACCGCACCTACGGCTAGACCAATTACAACTACTGGGGTTGCTGTTCCTCCCGAAGCTAACTCTGCGCCTGCAGCCGCTCCATAAAGAGATTCCAGAAACTCAGTTTCGCCAACTGATTCAACACTGGTGAGTCCTGCATCTACTGACGCGAGTATAGTCACGCTTTCTTCTGCGGCATCTACCGCAAGATAATCCAAGAAATCTCCTCCCATAACCAACTGTCCATTCGCGTCATATCCTATGACGAGTTCTCCCATATCACCCAATTCGGCATCTGTTCCAAGATCAAGTGTTTGAGTCCCATTCAATGGTGTAAGCTCAAGTGCAGCATTATTTGCCTCAAACTCACCGTTACGAACAGCATTCTCCATTGTCGATATATTTGAAGGCTGTATAATCCTAACCCAATTAGCCATTGCTTGCAGTCTGGCCGGCATTGCCCTAGTAAAGGCAATAAAAGCGTCCTGAGCAGAATACCCAGCACTCATCAATCTCTGTGCTGCCAATTGAAAGCCTCTAGCTGCGGCTTCCCCTAACTTTTCACGCACAAATGTCACATAAGCCGCTAAACTGACTACCTCGCCAGTCAATGCAGCTGCTTCCACATCAAGCCATCCTACGGAAGTAGCACATTGGTTGTATGCAGCATTACAAAACCTATCAACTTGTACTTTGCAACCTTCATATTGAAACTGCGAACTATTGTATAAAAGGTCTGCTAAATGCCCCCAATCTTTATTCTCTAGGGCTGAAATATCTGTTAGTTCTAATTTTCTAGTAATGAAGCTGGAACCACTAGAAGGCCCATTGCTTAATGTGGGAACATTATTATTATTCCCTAAAAGCCTTACAGGATAATCGCCATTGTGTTCTATTTTTAACACCATGGGCTCATTACTCTCATATGTCTTAATAGATTGGATTGTCGTTTGGGGAGAGAAGGTTAAGTCTGCAAACAAAGGAACGTATGCCCCAGTAAAATTAAGACCAGTATAGGCGACACCAAAAAAATCATCCTCTGAATTTGAATTTGAAAGCACCTTCGCATATCCCGTATTATAAAGTCCAGACTCACTAGATTTATAACCAGCCGCTCTTATACCTGTAGAAGTAGTACTATTAGAACGGTAAAATTCCACCACTGTATTTGGAGATATCACATACGAGTTGATGCTTTGATAAATCTTACCATCATATCCTTTTGGTAAAATTAATAGTGCTGAATTTGCAGCATAATTGGAGCGCCCATATAAAACAGCGCCAATTGGAAAGTCTACATCTTTAAATTTGTGAGCTACTTTACTATGTACCAACACCCTTGAAACCCTATTATCAATTCCCTGATTCCCTAAGCTGGGATAATCTGTATCGGGATCAGCCCAGTGATAATCTCCTCCAGCAGAGTTAGTAGCATCATCATAAAGCATAATACCGTCACAAGCACTTTGGTTATTAGTCGACAGAGATGAAATTCTGCTATTCCAAGAACTAAATTGTGCATGGGTTAAGTCTATTTCAGTATTCTTAAAGATTGGCAAAGAAGAATTGCTATAATTATTATCTCTCCAAGCATATCCACAGAAATCTCCCTTTTTGCTTGCACCTCCAATACCATAGCTAGTGTAAGTGCAATTGATCTTTAGCGACCTAATATATTCTGGGCTTTTGTAATAGACCCCTTCTGCCGAATACAATGAACCGACCACTCTGCGTGTACCTGAATAATTTGTACCCGAAAAGGTTTCTACCTTACAACCTGGCTTAACAGCCATAGTAATGGCATTATGTCTTCCTGTATTATAATTCTTGATGTTATTTATATTATAAGATTTATAACTTGAATTTACCCAAATAGACAAGACTGGAGAAACAAAATTAGAGTGCCTGTATAATACAACACCTACATCATAAGTCGACATCTCATCTCGCGCATTTGCACTATTGGATACTAAACTTCCATCAAGTTCGCGCCTTCTAAATTGCTTATCCATATAGCCAATGACTTCTCCATCTCCACTAAAAATTTTATCAATGGCAGTTTCAGGATCAAAATCATCAATAATTACAGGTTTACCCTCAGCCAAGTCCGACTCTTCTAGCGGAATAATTTCTGACTCTTGACAACTTGTTAGCGCTAAGGCGAACAGTAAACAAAGTGGGAGCAGATAGCTTTTACTCCAATACATTAACTTTTTCATAACTTTTATAGTTTTATTAGTGAATAAAAAAAACGATGAGCGAATGTTAAATATTCTCAATTTCAAAAACTGACATTCACTCACAGAAACCGCCTATTACTTACAGAAACAGACACTTACTCACAAAAACAGACACTTTGTAACTATTATTAAATAAATATTAGGAAGGTTGGCTTCTTATTTAATAATTAGCCTTACAAGAAACCTTATGTTCAGAACAACCAAAACTGCCTTATGAAATTGAAATACCTACTTACTTGCTTGCTGTGCAGTTGCTTTTATTTTGCCTCTTATGGGCAAAACCAATTAGATAGTTTAAAAGTGGTATTTGAAAGTGATACGGCTGACACAGTTCGTTTGATTGCCTGCAAACAGTTGGTCAAGGGTTATGTTAATATCGATACAATCTTGGCTTCACATTATATTCAGGAGGGGTTACAATTGGCAGCTAGCCTACAAGATAAAAAGTCGGAATTATTGCTTAGCCTACAACAAGTTGTTCTGTTGAAGAAGGGAGGATTGCATAATAAGGCAATAGCGCATCTCCAACCAATTTTAGCCGAAAGTGAGTTGCAAGGTTTTTCTGCAATCACTGCCACTTGTTTTACTAACTTAGGTATTATATATCTTGGCAAGGCAGATTATGCCAAAGCATTGTCGTATGTTATAAAGGCTCTAAACATCTATAAGAGCTTGAATGATCGGGGTAAAACAGCCAAAGTATTACAGATTACAGGAGTAATTTATCAGACACAATTAAATCATACCGAAGCGCTATCATTTTATGCAAAGTCCCTGAAGATTTATGAAGAATTGGGTGACAAAAAAGGAATGTCTGCTAACCTTGTTAATATGGGATACGCTCACAGCTCCCAAGGTAATTATGCAGAGGCCTTATCGCTTTTAGGAAAGTCTCTGAAGATTTATGAAGAATTGGGTGACAAAAAAGGAATGTCTGCTAACCTTGTTAATATGGGAGTTATTCATCATAGGCAAAATGATTATGCCAAAGCCCTGTCTTTTTATAGAGAGTCTCGGAAGATTGATGAAGAATTAGGCGATAAAAAAGGGATGTCTGTTACCAGTCTTAATATGGGACTTATTCGCCACACACAAGGCGATTATGCTGAAGCCTTATTGCTTTATGAAGAATCTTTAAAAATCGATGAAGAATTAGGTGATAAAAGAAGGGTATCTGTAATATTAACTAATATAGGCTTGATATACTGTGACCAAAAAAAGTATCCAGAAGCGATTAATACACATAAAAGAGCTTTGGAAATTAGGAAGGACTTGAAGATTAACCCACACATAGCCAACTCATTATTCAATATTGGAGACAGTTTCCTCCAACAGAATCAAGAAGATTCTGCATTTCATTATTTAGACCAATGTTTTGCTATTTGTAAGGAGACTGGCTTGATGAAAAAGTTAAGGGAGTATTTTCAAAGAGTGGGTGATTGGTATACCAGGCGAGGCCAACTAACCAAGGCCCTTGATTTTCATTATGATGCCCTTGAAATGTCTGAGGCCATAAAGGACACCTTGGGTGTTGCGAATGTATATATAAGCATAGCAGATGTCCATCGGATTCAGCACAACTTTACAGAGACTTTGACCTATCAGGAAAAGGCATTGAAAAAGTACCAAGCCCTTGCACATCTATCTAGGATTGCAGGGACAAAAAATGAGATGGCCAATGTATTGATAGAAACAGGAGACTATAAACAAGCGCTCACCTATAGCCTACAGGCTTTTGACGGTTATCAGATTATTCAAGATAGCTGTAAGTTTGCTATAAGCTTGCTAGTCATCGGCAAAGCCTATACTTCACTACAACAGCCTGAATCAGCCCTTTATCGATTTGAACAAGCAATTCTCTTTGCCAAGCAATGCCATAATAATACCGTATTAGCCTCCATCTATATCGAGGTAGGAAAGTTGTATCAGGGGAGGAAACAGGCTGATAGCGCCTTTCAATCCTATGAAAAAGCATTTGGCTATGCTGAAAAATCTCACAATTGGGAGATGATGAAGAATGCCACCAAATGCCTTTACCCGATTTATCAGCAACGGGGGCAATTCAAGAAAGCTTTTGAGACACTGAATCTCTACCTGATGAACAAAGACTCGCTCTTCAATGAAGGGAACACGCGCAGGTTGGTGGAAAAGGAGATGCAATATGCTTACGATAAAGAGCAACAGGTAAAAATCCTACTCCAACAAAAAAAAGAAGTGCAGCAAGAGCAAATATTAGCCGAACAACGTTGGCTGAGTTATGGTTTTATTGGTGCTTTTTTAGCTATGATTGCCATTGCCATTGCCATATATCGCAATTATCGAAATAAACAAAAAGCGAATACGCTTCTTGAAATACAAAAAACAGAGATTAGTAGCAAGAATAAGGTGCTTAATGAAAAACAAGCGGTTATTGTACGCAAAAATGAAGTGTTGCAACAGCAAAAGGCCGAGCTAGAAGAATTAGACCATATAAAATCTCGTTTTTTCGCTAATATTTCTCATGAATTACGCACACCATTAACGCTAATCAGTAGCCCACTACAACGGCTCTTGTCACAGAATCAAGCTGAATTGCAACCGACTACTATTGAAACCTTGCACTTAATGGAGCGCAATACTAGGCAACTCAAAAGCTTAGTCAATAATATCCTAGACTTATCAAAGCTTGAAGCGGATGCCATTGAATTACAGGAAGAGCCCGTCAAAATTACCCATTTACTCAAGCGTATTTTCTCCAATTTCGATTCATTTGCTCAGCACTTAGGCATTGATTATACGGTAACGATTAGCGAGGAACTTGCGGCTACTTGGCTTTTGCTTGATGCGGCTAAAGTAGAAAAAGTGCTCAATAATTTACTTTCCAATGCCATTAAACATACGCCTGCTGGTGGGAAAATAGAACTAGTGATTAAAAAAGAAGCAAATCAGTTAGTATTACAAGTGACTGATACAGGCCAAGGGATTACCCAAGCAGATTTACCGCAGATTTTCAATCGTTTCTTCCAAAGTAAACAGCCCGATGCGCCCATTCAGGGAGGCACAGGGATTGGTCTTGCGCTTAGCAAAGAACTGACACATTTAATGGGTGGCAACTTGGCCGTAACGAGTCAGTATGGGAAGGGTTCTACCTTTACGCTCACATTAGCTTACCAAGAAACAGAAGCACTCAATGAAATAAAAACCCTAGACGAAACAGATGGAGAAGAAATTAGCTTAGTACATTTGGCAATTAGCCCAGTTAACTCTGAAGAGAAACAGTTTAAGGTATTGATTGTGGAAGACCACCCTGATATGCAGCGATTTGTGCAGAGTTTACTTGCTCAGAAGTACCAGACTTATTTAGCCAATAATGGAAAAGAAGCTTTAAAAGTGCTAGAAACAGAGTCAAGTATTGATCTAATCATTTCAGATGTGATGATGCCCGAAATGGATGGATATGCTTTATTACAGCACTTAAAGAATTCAGAGAAATATCGGGCTATTCCTGTAATTATGCTGACAGCCTTGGATAATGAAGATAATAAACTCCAAGCGCTTACCATTGGCGTGGATGATTACCTCACCAAGCCTTTTTCGCCAGAAGAATTATTAGCTCGTGTGCATAACCTACTCATTCGGCATGAGGTACGTCAACAGGTTCACCGAGATATACTAGAGGAAGATAGCAATCACTCTAAAGAAGCATTTGCCCCCGACATAAGAGCAGATGAAGGCATGGCTATGCGCCAAACAACGGAAGATTGGCTTAATCAAGTAGCTGATGTGATGCAAAAAGAATTGGAAAACTCTCAATTTCACCTAACTGACCTGGCAGATCAATTTCATTTAAGCGAACGTCAGTTTCTACGGAAAATGAAAAAACTCACAGGCTTAACTCCTAAAAAATACCAACAAGAAATTGCTTTAAGCCACGCACGAAACCTCTTAGAAAAAGGTGCCTATCAAAATATATCAGCAATTTCGTTTTCCGTAGGCATTAAAAACGTAACACGTTTCAACCAATTATATGAAGCACGGTTTGGCAAGAAGCCGAGTGAGTATTTTTCTATTTAAAACTAGGGTTAGATTGTCTATACCTGATTTTAATTGAATGAATCCCTCTCTACACCCTCATGACTATTAAACAAAAACCTCCACCCAAAATGAATTGGATGGAGGTTTTTGACTATAAAATTTCAGACTAATTAAAGCTATATTTATTATCTTCAATCAACTTATCAGCCACTCTTCTTCTCGCTTCTTTCAAGTTGAAAGGCTCAACTTTGCTGAATCGTTTCAAGCCCATGAGCATGACTTTCAACTCATCTCCAGTTGCGAAGCTGTAAAGTGCTTCTTTGGCAGATTCTGTGATGATATTGATTGCTCGGTGCATATAAATTTTGGCCATGTCAATTTGGAGTGAATTAGCTTCTTCTCCAGTTTGCCCAATCAGTTTCTCGGTTTTCAACAATGCCGACTCGAACAAGTAAATTTGAATCAACATATCTGCCAAATTCATTAAAACCTCTTGCTCCTCCCCAAGCTTCTTCATTAGTTTTTGAGCAGCTCCACCAGAAACCATCAAACCAATTTTCTTCAAGTTTTTTAGCACTTTTTTCTCTTCGCCCAAAACTTCACTTATTCCGTTCATGCCAAAATCAGGCACAGAAGTCAGCTCTTTCTGAACTGCCATGGCTGGAGTCATCAAATCCAACTTTCCTTTGAAAGCTTTTTTCAACATCATATCTACCGTAAGCATTCGGTTAATTTCATTCGTTCCCTCAAAAATTCGGTTAATTCGGGAATTTCTGTAGAGTCTCGCCATCGGAGCTTCTTCTGAGAAACCCATTCCACCAAAAATCTGAACGCCTTCATCTACACAAAAATCCTGAATTTCAGAACCTCCAACCTTCAAAATTGCACATTCAATAGCATATTCTTCTACTGATTTGTATTTGGCAACATGTTTCTCCATTCCACCAGCAATCATTTCCTCACCCGTAACATCAATATTATGTCCCGTTCGGTAACAAGCAGCTTCTAAGGCATAAGTACGAGTTGCCATTTCAGCCAATTTGTGTTTGATTGCTCCGAATTTGGCGATTTCCGTGCCGAATTGCTTTCGCTGATTGGCATAATCTACTGACAAATCGAAAGCAGCTTTACTTGCGCCAATGGCACTAATTCCCAATTTGATTCGTCCTGTGTTGAGAACATTCAAGGCAATTTTGAAACCTTGATTTCTCTCGCCAAGCAAGTTTTCAACTGGTACTTTCACATCGTTCAAGAATACCTGACGAGTAGAAGAACCTTTGATTCCCATTTTCTTCTCTTCTCCGCCCATTGTGATTCCTCCAAACTTATCTTCTACAATAAATGCAGAAAGGTTTGCGTCATCGTCAATCTTGGCGAAAACAATGAAAATGTTGGAGATTCCCGCATTGGTAATCCACATTTTCTGCCCGTTCAGCATATAATGCTTGCCGTCTTCGGTCAATTCTGCTTTTGTTTTTGCGGAGTTTGCATCAGAACCAGAAGTTGGCTCTGTGAGACAATAACATGTTTTCCATTCTGCTGTGAGCAATTTCGGAAGGTATTTATCTTTCTGAGCTTCGTTTCCGTAAAACAAGATTGGCGCAATTCCGATGCTGGTTTGCACACCAACTGCCAATGTGAAAGACTCTGCTTTTCCTATCTCCTCGCCTACAAAAAGTGTTGTGTTAAAAGGAACATCGAAACCGCCATAGTTTTCTGAAACTCCCAATCCGAGTAAACCTAAGTCTGCTGCTTTTTTGAGAAGGCTTTTTACCAAACTTAAATCTTCGGCATTGTCAATTTCTTCCATTTTGGGCAAAACTTCCATCTCCACAAAATCCCGTACCGATTTACGAATCATTTGCGCTTCTTCTGGGAAGTCGGAAGTGATATAAATGTCTTGTGCTTGGCTATCTTTAATTAAAAATTCGCCCCCTTTTAAAACTTGCTCTTTTACTATTGTTTCCATGTTTATTATAGATTTTAGATACTAGAATTCAGATTATTTTTATTCATATTTTGACAACCATTCCATGGTGGTCAAGAGGTTGTCAGCTACTGTATTATTCTTCTCCTTCTTCCTTCCTCCTTTCTCTTTCTTCCTTTCTTTCTCCTATTTCATCTCTCCGAAAAATCAATTTCCAATTCATCTACTTTCAGCTTTCCGCCTTGCGCCATTGCTTTGTTGAATACTTTCGGATAATGCTCTTGCATGGTTTGGATGAATAAGTCGATGGGAATATCATCGAATTGCCCATAATCTGCCAAGTATTCCATGAATTGCGACTCGCCATCTGCTCCGTATTGTTGGAAAAGGCAATCTGTTTCTCCATCGAAGTCTAAAGCTGTTACTCCAAGTAACTCGCAAAGCCCTTTATTGAAGGCTGGAGTAGCTTTTACCCATTTTCCATCGAGTAAAAACTCTGAATAGCCGTGGAATGCTAACACATTTGTCCCAATAATTTCCTCTAGTCGAGCTGTGCCGATATGGTTTTTGACTGTGCCGAAACCCAAGCGACTTGGCACTCCAACTGCTCTGCCCAAAGCCGCCAACAAACAAGCTTTATCTACACAATGTGCCGATTTTTTATGCAAAACATCGGTTGCCTTCATCTTGTAGGTAATGCTGTAAGGATTGTACCTGAAAGCATCTCTGACATAATAAAATAGCTTAATCGCTTTCTCCTTATCTGAATCAGATTCATTTACAAGGCTTTTTGCCAGTTCCTGAATCTGTTTATCATCGCTATTGATGAAGCGAGTTGCGTTGAGATAGTCTGTGGATTGTAGTTCTTTCATTTCCATAATTAGGCAATTAAGCCTATTTTGTTCACCAAATATAGCAAAGGAAATTGAAAGTGTTATGCGTGCAGAGTATTTTTGACCAATATTTTTTTGATTAGTGGGATTTGGGTAAAGCTGGCGTTAGTTTTCAGCACTTATAGTTTATGCTATTTTGGAATTTACTATTTCCAATCTGAGCCACTTTTTGCTCAACTTTACGCTATTCTGATGGGTTTGTGCGGAGTAATGTTGGTTTTCAATGTAGTGCATGACGCTTCACACAATGCCCTTTTAAAATCCAAAAAGACAAACCAATGGCTTTGCTATTTGGGCGATTTGGTGGGAATCAACACTTATATTTGGGATATTCGGCACAATATTCAGCACCATTCTTTTACCAATATTTTGGGTGGAGATTTAATTGTTGAGAACATTCCACTCATTCGCCTGACTCCTGCTGCCAAATGGCATGGTTTCCATAAATTGCAGATTTTCTATGCACCCATTCTCTACTCGCTCTATTCACTCTACTGGACTTTGGGAATTGATTTCAAGCTATTTTTCAAGAAGGAGATTTGCAATATGCGCAACATCACGCACACCAAAAAGCAATGGGCATTTTGTTCCGCAAACTTCTTTCCCAAAACCTAATTCGGAGAATAAAATCGAGAACAGTTGGAGCGAGCATCAATTGGAAGCAATGATTGACTTCTCGCCACAATCCAAACTAATTAATTGGATTACAGGCGGGTTGAACACACACGTAGCGCATCATCTTTTCCCAGAAATAAGAAGGAAACTTTGGGAGTTGCGCTGAAATCCCACTTTCAGTATTTGAAAATTTTGGGGGAAACAGATTAAATTTACGGATATTTGGACTGTAAACCTTCCATGATTTTAGAATCAAATGAGCACATGTAAGCACGTTGTGCTATTTACTATTCTTATACTTTCCTATAAATGAGATTGTTAAGAACTCAAAATAGGAAAGTATTTAAGCTAGACTACTTAATAGGGATTCTGAGCGTGATTTTAATTATGGCACCCGCAGACTGACGGGTCTGAAGACACCGCCAGCTACTTAGTTTGTTTTTGTTCATAAACTCCAATATATTCACTCCACAAAATCACACAAACTAATGAAAAACTACCTTCCAGCTGTTCTCTCTATTAGGAAAATGATGAAGAAGAATTGTAAAATAGATACCAAAGCTATCATCCAAGCCGTTTGCCTCCTCATTCTTGACAATGTAATCGTATTAAGAAAAATTGTCATGTAAGTACGGCTTTTTTTAGTTGTTTACCAAAGTGGCAATCCAGTATTTGCCCATCTATTACTTGCAATATCACCTACAACACTATGGTCTATAGTTCCATTTACTACAACACTCCATGTTGGCAAAGTACGTGAAAAACCTTCTTGAAATGTTTGTATAAGTATCAAAAGTTCAAAAAATCATCCTCTTATCACTTTTTCGTAATCACAGTTATCATTCTACATTCTAGTTACTCATTACTTTAACTCCAAAAAACTAGAATCTCCATAACTCAAAAAACGATACTCGTTCTCCATAGCTTCATGGTAAATTTTGAGCCAATCTTGTCCAATAAATGCAGAAACGAGCAAGAGCAAAGTGCTTTTAGGCATGTGGAAATTGGTAATTAGGGCTTTGCACATTCGGAATTCATAAGTTGGGAAAATGAATATTTCCGTAGTGCCAAAAAGCCTCTCCAAGTTTTCCGATTCCATGTATTCCAAAATGGTTTTTAAAGATTCGTTCTTTGTTGGGAGTTGTCTGTTTTCAAACTGGTAGGGAAATAGTTTCTCTATATGGAAATTCGCCTGTTTGTTCTCCAATAATTTTACGCCAAACCAATAGAGGCTTTCTAAAGTTCGCATAGAAGTTGTGCCAACTGCCACGATTTCCTGTTCGCTAATCAGAGACTCAATAGTTGCTTTGCTGATTTCGACTTGCTCTTGATGCATATCGTGCTCCAGCGCATTTTCTTCGGTTACAGGCTTAAAAGTTCCCGCTCCAACATGAAGCGTAACTTCTTGAATATCAATGTTTTTAGATTGAATAGTCTCAAGTATTTGTTCAGAGAAATGCAAGCCCGCAGTCGGAGCAGCTACTGCACCTTCTTGCTTGGAATAAACAGTTTGGTAAGTATCTTTATCATTTTCGTCAGCCTCTCGTTTGATATAAGGAGGAAGAGGAGTTTTGCCGATTGCTTCTACTAAATCCACAAAGCTAATCTCTTTGTTATCCCAACTAAATTTGATTAAGCGGTTTGCTCTGTCCAGCAGTTCGGCAGAAACAGTTACTTGCTTTGCGCCAATTTCCAGCTCCTTTTTTAGAATGTCATTCTTCCACTTTTTGGAGTTGCCAATGGCGCATTCCCAAACGCATTCGCCATTTACCAACATGGCTTTGGTCACTTCTTTGGTTGGAGAAATTGGAGCGAGCAGGAATATCTCAATCTTTGCCCCAGTTTCCCGATAGAAGAATAGGCGAGCAGGAAGAACTTTGGTATTATTATAAACGAGCTGATGTTTCTCGGAAAGCAATTCGGTAATATCCGAAAAATGTTTGTGTGAGATTGTTCCATTTTTGTAATGAATCAACTTTGCCGTTCCCCTTGGAAGCGGATAGTCGGCAATTCTTTCGGAAGGTAAACTGTAATTGTAATCTTCTAAGCTAATAAATGGCAATTTCTCAGACATGGGAATGGATTCTTGATTGATTCGCAAAGTTAATAATAGATAGGGCGCATCTCAAAATGTCGCATTAAAAATTGAAAACGTTTTCTCTGTTAAATTTTTGAAGCGGACGCTTCCATGGATGGCAAGTCCGAGCGGATGCTCGAACTATTCGGGCAACTCTTTTCTGTATGACGACAAAATGAGATGCGCCCTAATGGATATTATCACGATTGGGTGTTTTCAAAGTTTTATGGCGTCTTTAGCCTGTGCGAGATTCCATTCTCGCACTACTAAACCAAAGGAAAAATGGAGTAAGGATTTAGCCAAATCCTTACTCCATTTTTTAATCATTTTCAAATTCATACATTTTCAAATCAACTTCCCATTTCTAATCTGAAACCAACTCCATGTACATTTTTGAGGTTGATACTTTCGTCATCTTTCAAGTATTTTCGTAGTCTGGAAATGAAAACATCCATACTTCTGCCTTTGAAGTAATCATCTTCTCCCCAAAGGTTGATGAGGATTTCTTCTCGAGGCACGAGATTATTCTTGCTCAAAATCAAGATTTTCAACAAATCTCCTTCTCTTTGAGTCATGTCTCTGGTTTCCTCTCCTTCCAATTTGAGTTGGAGATTGCGGTAATCGAAGAAGTACTTTCCTAATTCAAATTCACTTTGCTCTTCCTCCGCTTCTTCTGGCGTGGTGTTGACTCTTCTGAGGAAAACTTCCATTCTCAAAATCAATTCTTCTACACTAAAAGGCTTGGTCAAATAATCGTCTCCACCCACTTTGAAGCCTTTGATTCGGTCTTCTTTCATAGACTTTGCCGTGAGGAAAATAATGGGAATGGATTTATTGGTTTCCCGCACTTGGGTTGCCAAGGTGAAACCATCCATTTTTGGCAACATGACATCGAATACGCAAATGTCATATTCGTTTTTCATGAATGCTTCTTTTGCTGCCAAGCCATCTTTTTGCAAATCCACATAAAAGCCGTGGAACTCCAAATTATCTTTTACCACAAAGCCGAGACTTTCGTCATCCTCCACTAATAATACTTTTGTTTTTTCCATAATAAGCACAAAATAAAAATAGCGATATGCTAAAGTGATTTACCGACTATTCTGTTCCCAAATTTTATTTTTTCCAATCGGCAATTCACAAAATCGCCAACTCGCTAATTTTTATATCGTCAATCCGCCATCTACGGTAAAGACACTTCCTGTTGAGTAAGAACCTGCATCTGAGGAGAGTAATAAGGTCAGTCCAACCAAGTCTTCTACTTGTCCAATTCGTTTGATGGGCTGTTTTCTCATGACCATATCCATAGTTTTGTCGTTATTCCAAAGTGCTTCGCTGAATTTGGTTTTAATCAATCCTGGGCAAATTACATTTGCTCGGATATTGTAACCTCCCCATTCTTTTGCCATCACTTTGGTTAGCATAATCAAGGCAGATTTGCTGACGCTATAAACGCCCAAGCCAAAGCCAGGGCTCAAGCCTTCTACACTACTGATATTCACAATGCTCCCGCCTCCTCTGGCTTTCATAGATTTGAATGCGAGTTGACTCAAATAAAATGGACCTTTCAAATTCACATCCATAATCTTGTCGAATGCGCTCAAATCTGTGTCTGTAACAGGGCCGAAAACAGGATTCGTAGCGGCATTGTTTATCAAAATATCCACTCCGCCAAAATGGGCAATGGTTTTTTCTATTAAGTTTTCTACATCTTCAGTATTGCCAACATTGGCGGCAATTCCGATTGCTTCTCCGCCATTTTCTGTGAGTCGTTTTGCTACTTCATCTACTTGGTCTTGCTTTCTACTACTGACTACTACTTTTGCGCCTGCTTCTGCCAAACTCTCGGCAATTGCTTCGCCAATTCCTTTACTTGCTCCAGTTACTATGGCAACTTTGCCTTCTAAATTATAAGATATGTTCATTTCAGATTAATTGGGTTGTTTCTTGGGTTAAGAATGAAATGGATTAATTGGTGGAAATGACCAACGGAAATTTCATTTATCCAATATTGCCGATTTTTTGGCTATTTTACAAATTTGCCTGAAAACGAAAGGGGATTTATTCCTACAGCGAACTACTACTTTGGATTCAGCTACATTTTTTGGAAAAGTTGACTTGGTAGAATGCGTAGCTCCTGCCAAAGTAAACTTCCCATCGAGAAATTCGCATAATTCCTAAAAGGCGTAGTTGAGCCAATCTTATTTTTAGATTGGATGACGTAACTATTAGATTATTTTTATTTCATTTGAAAATAGGGGAAAGACAAGCAAAGTGAAAGAAATTAAATAAAGTGTTTAAGGAACGGAAATTAAATAAGATGCTACTTTCTCTTGTTTCTTTTTGGGCTATTCTTCCAATTCCATTGCGGGTATAAAAGTGTGCCGTAGCGGTGCTATGCCAAACTTTTTTGTCCCAGCCGGGAACGGCTAAACTAGCCTCAAAAATAAACTGCGACAAAACACGCATTTATTTATTCCCCGTTCCTAAGAGCTGTTTTTGGGGTAATTATTTTTTCTTTTTTTGCCAAACTAGTCATTGCACAAGAAGTGCGTTGGGGCCAGAAATAAAGAAGAAATCTAAATGGGAATCGATTGAGGAGATTATTAGTATCAATGATAATGGGATTTTTGTGTCTAAGTCTAATCGCACAAATAGAGGAGCTATTCTACAAGTGTTTGATGAGAGTTTTGTACTAAAAAAACGAGAGGAAGTAAAGTTGAGATACAAGAAAAAAAAGATGTCTCATCATAGCTCCGTAGATACGGGCGGAAAAATTTAGCTGAAAGCAAGCAAAGAAGAGTTGATTTATTCCGCAAAAAACTATCTGGCAATGAAAAAAGATTGATGGTTATTTCTGATGACAATTTAAAAAGGAAACAAAAGGACAGCTTTGGCGTGAGTGTATTTAATGAGGATATGATACTCGAATGGGAGAGAAAAGTGAAGTTGCCTTATATGGAAAAAGAACTCTCAATTCAAGATTAGATTTTGGGAAATGATGGAAGTGTGTATATCCTAGGCAAAAAACTCAACCGCTACATTATTTTGGCTTATACCGAGAAAGGCGCAAAATGTGAGGAAATTAAAATAGAGAAGCGAAATCGATTTTTCCAAGATTTCGCTCTCGAAATAGATGAGAATGGAAACCTAATGTGTGCTGGATTTTATGCTGATTCACAATCTGATGGAATAATTGGTCCTTTTTATATGCAAATTGAAATATCATCTCAAAAAATAGTGAAGCAAGACGAAAAGCGGTTTGATGAGAATATTTTGCGAAAATTCATGAATCAAAGACAGAGAAATAAGGATGATAAGGGAAAAGATACCCGAAAGGGAATTAATCATATACGCAGTTTTCAGAAAAGCATTTAGGTGGGGACTGATTAGGAACGGGAATTAAATAAAATGCTACTTTTTCTCTTGTTTCTTTTTGGTCTATTCTTCGTTAAAAATTTCGTCATAGCAGTGCTATGACTGCAATTTTTGCCTAGACTAGCCTCAAAAATAAACTGCGATAAAAAAGTAGTTTATTTATTTCCCATTCCTTAGTTATTAGAAATACTTGACAAGTGCCAGTTTCTCAACAAATTTTGGTGAATCAAGGAAATTAAGGTGTTGCTTGAATTATATGGATTTCTCAAATTTACTTATCTTCTGTGTGTAATATTGTTTGTTAAGTTCATGATTGGCAAATTAGAGTTGAAAGCTTGAAATATGGTTTTATATCCGACATTTCCCACCCTAATTTTTCAAACCCTGTATTTAATAAAAAATTGATTATCAGTTATTTAAATAGAAAATATGGCTTTTTATAAATTGTATTAAGCTTTTAGAAAATGGAGTTGAAAGAAACAATTAGTATTTTAACTATTACTTTCCCGTGAAATGAACAAAATTTAGCTTATTAGTTGTCAGACACCTTAAAGATGTCCGACAACTTTGCATAAAATGGATGGTTCTATCGTGAATTTGGGTATTGAGTGCAATTCATGATTTTGAAGTTTAAGTTATTAGGTTCAAGTGTGGATGCTTGGGAAGCCCCGCTTGAACCAGTTTTATTGCTTGTTTTTCGAGTTTTAACAAACTCGAAAAACAAGCAAATTTCTTCAAATCTTAGTTTTGTTATACCTTTTAACCAAATTCATGATAGAGCCATAACTGTTTACTGAATTCTGTTATCCAATATTTCTTTCCAAACCAATTACAGAGAGTTTTTGTATAATTATACATCCTATTTTCTCTAAAAACTCAACGGCTCACATTCCGAACAACCATTTTCCACCCACTCATAAATCTCAGTTTGCGCTCTTCGTTTTGGTTCTCCTTCTGCTATTTCTATGAGCGTATTTTTATCGTTTTCCCCAACAAGCCTTGCACTCGTATTGTCTTCTAATTGGAATTTGAGAATTTGCATCACTTCAGCTTTCAATTTCTCATCTCTGATTGGGAAAACGACTTCCACACGAGTATAAAGGTTGCGATGCATCCAATCTGCTGAACCCATGAAAAGCTCGCTTTCTCCATTATTATGGAAGTAATACACACGAGCATGTTCCAAAAATATATCTACCAAACGGGTAATTTTAATATTCTCACTCATTCCAGCCACATTCGGGACGAGTCGGCAAATTCCACGCACAATTAGCTCTATTTTCACACCTGCATTGCTGGCTTCGTAGAGTTTGTTAATCATTTTCTCGTCTTCCAAACTGTTTACTTTTACCAAAATACAAGCCTCTTTTCCTGCTTTGGCATTTTCGATTTCTCTGTCTATCAATTCCTCGAAACGAGCCACCATGTTGAGTTGGGCTACCAATAAGTGTTTTACAGTAGGGTAATTTCGTTTGACAGTCAGAAATTTAAAAACTTGTTTCAGTTCAGATATTAGTGATGAATCTGTGGTAAAAAAGCCATGATCAGCATAAATACTTGCTGTACTTTCGTTGAAATTCCCCGTTCCAAAAAAGGCATATTCCTTCTTCTTTCCATTTACGGTTCTAGTTACATAAGCCACTTTTGCATGAACCTTCAAACCGGGAATACTATAAATAATTTTCACTCCGCCAGCTTCCATCTGTTTTGCCCAACGCAAATTGTTCTGCTCATCGAACCGAGCTTTCAACTCCACAAAAACAGTTACTTTCTTGCCATTTTTCACGGCACTAATCAGCGCATTGGCAATAAAAGATGCCGTGGCGATTCGGTAAACTGTCAGTTTAATATCTGTTACAGTTGGTTCAATGGCGGCCTCGTTGAAAAACCGAAGCACATAATCATACGAATGATAAGGAAAATGCAATAGGCAATCTTCTTGGTCGAGCGCATTGAAAATAGAGTCTGATTCTTCCAATTGGGCGTGAGGAAGTGGCGGAAATTTCTTTCCTTCCAGTTTCGGTTTGATTGGATTTGGCAAACTGAACAAATCGTATAAACTGTGATGCGAACCGCCTTCTACCAGATTTTCCTCTTCCAATACCAGTTTATTCAGAAGAAATTCCCGAAATTCTTCTGGCATGCTTCTGTCAAATACAAACCTGCTCGGACTTCCAATATTGCGTTTATCCAATCGCTTTCTGATTTTGGAAACCAAATCGCCTGTGTATTCATCTTCAATGTGTAAATCAGCATCACGGTTCATTTTTATGCTGTAAGAACCAATCACTTCATAGCCTGGGAAAATACTTGGCAGATTTTCTCTAACAATGTCATCAAGAAAAATATAATAGAAGTCACCGTCTTTTTTTGGCAACTCCGCAAACCGTGGGGAGTTGTCTGAAGGAACATTCACAATGGCATAAGTAATAGCTGGGTTTTCATCAATATCACTTTTTTTCTTCAACTCAATTGCCAAATACAAGTGCCTATTTTGCAGAAATGGAGCTCCCCTGTCTTCCGAAAGTACAACAGGTTGGAGATAGCCCATTACTTTGCTTCGGAAATAATGGCGAATATAATTCTGTTGCTTCTCAGAGAAATCTTCTTTTTCTTGAACGAGTATAATTCCATTTTCCCGTAATTCGGGTAGAATCTGCATTTTGAAAATATGATTAAAATCCAGTTGATGCGATTCCAACCGCTTCAATATTTTTTTCAGTTTTACCTTTGGTTTGAATCCAAGCGCCTTTTTTACCTGCTTTTTACCCACTTTTATCAAACTTTTCAGGGCGGCTATTCTTACACGGAAAAATTCATCTCTGTTGGAAGAATAGATTGCCAAGAACTTAATTCGCTCATAAAGAGGAAGTTCCAAATTCCCTGCCTCATCTAAAACTCGTTTATTGAAGTCCAACCAACTCAAATCGCGCTCATCATATATGTAGTTTGGAGTTTCAGCGGCTTCTGACTTTTCTATTTCGGCTGTATTTTGTGCAGTCTCACTCATAATTCTTTCAGGAATTTTCTTTGAATAACTAAACTCGAAATGTTTTATGGATTTTACAAGTTTTTGGGCTTTGCCATTATTGATAAAGAGCTTTTCATAAAAAAAATTGGGTTTTCGGTTTGGGTGAGATAATGCCTTGGAAGCTGATGCTTCCTTCAAAACTCAAGTCCGAGCAGACGTTCAAACTATATTAGAGTGTCCTCACATGTACAAAACAACATCTTTGTTTTTTATGAAAAAGCGCTGACTATTGATACTTATTACAATTTGTTTCATGTAGATAGTTTTTTATCCTTCACTTTTCTTGTTCGCATCGAAATCTATCAGAACTGAGGCCGACACGGAGTGGTTCAGACAGAAACCTATTTAAATTATACAAGACTCTAATTTTTTGGGCGCGTCTCATTTTGTCGCAATAAATCAAAATGCACTTTTTAAATGAAACAATGGAGCATTATGAATGCCAGATTTCTAATAAACTCAACGTCTGGCAGGGTTTGCTGGGACCGGACAGCCGATGCTGTCGCCATCGACACCTCTGCCAGCGTATGTTTTTTTAGTGTGCGACATTTTGAGATGCGCCCAATTTTTTTTACCTGAATTGTGTTTGATTCCTTTGACCATCGGAAAGGTCTAAAAAAAACCATTTCCGAGAAATACTTTCGTTTTTTGTACTGTACTGTATGAACTGTTTTGGCTGGAGTATTCAAAATGAATATAGTATTACTAGAGTCTTAAAGTAGCATTAGTCTCAGTTAAACAACTTGAAGTGATTATCTGGAGCTTAAAGTAAGATTCTGTAAATCTAAATCTATACTTTTTGGCTTCTATACATAGTCGAACACTATTGGAAAACATAGTTTTATACATTCTTAATTATTAATTTTGGGTTATTCATTCGTCTCACCAATTTCCACTATAAATGTTAGTAATTCATCCGTTTACCTTCAATGCTTTTTCCGAGAATACATATATCATTTCCGATTCTGAAACCAAAGAATGTATTATTATTGACCCAGGCTGTTACGATTCAGCGGAACAGATGGAGTTGACGGAATACATTTCTTCTGAAAATCTGAAAGTAACCAAAATAGTGAACACACATTGCCACATTGACCATGTGTTGGGAAATCATTTCTGCAAAGAGAAATTCAAGGTAAAATTAGCAGTTCCCAAAGGCGAAACAGAGGTTTTGAGAGCAGTCTCTACTTATTCTGATAATTATGGATTTGCGAAATATGCAAGCACAGAGCCTGATGAATTACTAGAAAACAGCGGAAAGATTCAGGTTGGAAACAGTAAATTGGAAATCCTTTATGTACCAGGGCACTCTCCAGGGCATTTGGCGTTCTACTCTTCCGAGCAAAATTTCTGCATCAATGGCGATGTGCTTTTCCACGGGAGTATTGGCAGAACTGATTTGCCAGGTGGAAATATGAATACGCTCCTTGCAAGTATTCGTAATGTGATGTTCCAACTACCCGATTCTACCATAGTTTATTGCGGACACGGCCCAAGTACCACAATTGCTTTCGAGAAACAAAATAATCCTTTTTGCGGTGTGAGAAAATAAAAATTAACACACGCATTAAAACACCCTTGTTTTTCTTGCGTTTGAAAAGTAGCCTAAAGTTTGAATTTTGGCTAGATTTTATGAATCCATTGTCGGGTTCCGTATAATCCAATAATTACTCAGCAAAAAAACGCTCATGAGAAACTTACTATTCATACTAATATCCTTCGTTTTACTGACTCCAATTGATGCTTTTGCCCAAAAAAAAGGCAAAAAAGGAAAGAAAAATAAGAATGAAGTAATTGACGGGAGTACCAGCACAAAGGGAAAAGATAAAAAATATTCTGATGACAAAAAAGAAGAATTTGCCATGGATGCTTTTACCGAAGGCATGAAGCATTTTATTTTGCAGGATTACGAAAAGGCAATTTCTCATTTCAAGGAAAGCGAGAAATTTGTTTCTTCCAATAGTGCAGTCCATTACCAGCTAGCCTATTCACACATGAAACTGGCAAAGTTCAATAGTGCACTCGAACACGCAAAAAAGAGCTTGGAATTAGATAAATCCAACCAATATTATTACGGATTACTGGCGCAAATTCACAAATACAACCACCAGTATGTAGAGGCAACAGAGGTGTATAAGCAAAGAATTCAGAATATTGAGCCACTTTCAGAAGATTTCTATCTGGATTTGGCAGAGGCGCAAATGTTTGCAGGCAAGCAAAACGATGCACTCAAAACGTATGACGATGCCGAGGTGGAGTTTGGATTGAATGAGATGGTAATTAGACAAAAGCAGAAAATTTACCTGAGAAGCAACAAAACGAATGAGGCGATAAAAGAAGGAGATAAATTAGTGGACGCTTTTCCTGAGAACAAGGATTATATGCTCGACCAAGTACAGTTGCTGATGACCACGCAAAACACAAATAAAGCAGTAGTTATTTTAGAGAAATTATTGGCAGACAACCCAGGAGACCCGAAAGCCACTTTCTTACTTTCTGATGTTTATAAAATCAAAGGTGAACATGAAAAATCTGCAGAACTATTGCGGGAAGCTTTCAGAAGCCCCGATTTGGATGAAAGCCTGAAGCTAGATATTCTTGGAGGTTACCTACGCAGATCATCGAATCCGACAGAGCAAAAAAACGGCTTGGAATTGTCCAAGGTTGTATTGGAAGCTCATCCGGAATCTCCCAAAGCCATCAGCATGTATGCAGACTTCTTAATCACTACCGCTCCGGATGACTTGGAGATCAAGAAGGAAGTGAGAGATTTGTATGGAAAAGCCACCAAAATGAATGGGAACGATTATAACAATTGGCGACAAATGATTGGCTTGGATTGGGAGTTGGAGGAAATGGATAGTATTGTGAAACATACCGAAGATGCTTTGGAGTATTTTCCCAACCAAATTATGTTGCACCTCCAGAATGGTGCGGCAAATGCAACACTCAAGAACTATGAGGAAGCCGAAGCTACACTTTCCCAAGCAAAAATGCTGGCTGCTGGAAACAAAGAGGTTTTAGTACAGCTCGACTCTTATTTAGGGGATGTTTATTATAATTTGAAAGAGTTTGGGAAGTCCGATGCTGCTTTTGAGTCAGTTTTAGATATTGACCCAAAAAACATACACGCACTCAACAATTACAGTTATTATCTCTCGCTCCGAAAAGAGAACTTGGAGAAGGCAAAGGAAATGGGGAAATTCCTAGTAACCCTAGAGCCTGAAAATGATACTTATTTAGATACTTACGGCTGGGTTCTTTTTGTAAATGGAGATTACAAAGAAGCAAAGCAATATCTCGAGAAAGCGGCTTCCACAAGTAAAAGTGCCGATGTGCTTTCCCACTATGGCGATGTGCTTTTCAAGTTAGGAGAAAAAGAACAGGCAGTTGAGCAGTGGAAAAAAGCATTGGAATTTGGAGATAGTGAAAACCCAAAACTATTAGAAAGAAAAATTCAGGCAGAGAAGTTGGTGGAATAGAGAACTACTTCGTCCTGAACTTGAGCATTCCTGATTGTGTTGCAGAATAATGGACTACCAAAAATCAATATTTTTGGTAGTCCATTTGCCTCGCTGCCAAGTACATTAAGGTTTCTCAGAATTGATTATCAGAGTTTTATATCTTGTAATCTCCGATTTTGATGCGTTTCCCTATGAAGAAGCCCTAGTGCATCCGTTCCTAAGTATCTACTATTATATAAACTTCAGTCAGCGTGCCCTGGTCAGAGACTGATTTCCACTGTTCGGCACAGGTTCGGATGGAATCGGTAGCCGATGCTGTGGCAATATAAGTAACGAAATGGTAAATGACATCCCTGTACTCTCAGTACAGGGATGTTTAAATTTGAGATTATTTTTTGTTCATATTATTCAGAGTTTACAAGTCTGGAATCTAGTTCAATCCAAACAATTTCAATGCATTCTCATCAGTTGCCCTGCCAACCTCTTCTATAGAAATCTCTTTTAATTCGGCAATTCTTTTGGCAATTATAGGAATGTAAGAAGGCTCATTTCGCTTCCCCCTAAATGGCTTTGGGGCGAGGTAAGGAGCATCAGTTTCGAGAACCAAATGCTTTAAATCTATGTGTGGCAATACTTTATCCAATCCGCCTTTTTTGAAAGTAGCAACTCCACCAATTCCCAAATGGAAACCGAGTTCGATAATTCGCTCGGCATCTTTCAAATCTCCCGTGAAGCAGTGTACAATTCCAAATAGCTTTTCATTTGCCAATTCCCCCAACAATTCAATGGTTTCCTGCATAGAATCTCTGGTGTGAATAATGAGTGGCTTTTCAAACTCCATTGCCCATTTTGCCTGAATTCGGAAAGCTTCTTTTTGTTGTTCAAAAAAGGTTTTATCCCAATATAAATCCAAACCCATTTCCCCCACAGCTATAAAATCTCGTTTTTTCCACCAGCCTTCAATCACTTTCAGGTCTTCCTGAAAAGTCTCTTTCACATAGCAAGGATGCAAACCCATCATACTGTAACATTGGTTCGGATAGTTTTTCTCCAACTCCAACATAGGCTCAATCGACTCTAAATCAATGTTGGGCATCAATATTTTGCTCACTCCAGACTCGAAAGTTTTGGCAAGCATGGCTTCTCGGTCTTGGCTAAATTTTTCTGAATAAATATGTGCGTGCGTATCAATCATTTTGAGTATTTCTAAAATGGTTTTCAATTTTCGGCAAAGCTAAGTAATTGGGCAATAGTATTCAAAAGGTAAGAAACTAATGATTGCCACATTAGGATTTGTTTTGCGTCAATTTAGAGAAGTGATTACAGCCTTTCTACGATATGTGAAATGTACATCGACTCTTCTGAGTCGATACATGGAACGATATTTTAAAATCAGATAATTCCTAAAATATTGGAAATCAATCTACTCAATCCAACAAACTTTGCCAGAATACGTAAAACATCAAGTAGTAAAAGCTTTCTTTTTCTAACAAAAAAAGCTATATTTTTGTGTGAACACTATGTAAAGGTGACTACAAGGTTTGGTTAAACCCATTTCCAACTCAATTACCGCACAATTTTTGGATTTACTAACTCGTTGAGATGCTTATTTATCTCAAAGAACAATTCTTTGACCTATCAATTCAAGACTAAACAATACTACTATGGCAAAAAAATACATCTTATTACTCGGCATTACTTTGTTCTGTATGTCTTTCATACAAAAAAACGAATATAGAAGTGTTCATGACACGGGCGCATTTTCGAGAGGCGAAAAGTTGACTTATTTGGCGCATTATGGATTCATAAATGCGGGCAGAGCTACTGTAAAAATGGACAAAAACATTTACTACCGCCAAGGAAGACCTTGTTACAAAGTAGATGTTGATGGCTGGACAGTAGGAATGTTTGCTTGGGGCGTGAAAGTGAAAGATAAATGGCGTTCTTATATTGATACTTCCGCAGTAATTCCTCATGAATTTTATAGAAATATCTCTGAAAATAAGTATAAGCTGACGGAAACGACTTATTTCAATCAGAAAGCAAAAAAAGCGAGAGTGAAGCAAACCAAAAAAGGAAAGAAATCTGAAAAATTGTTTACTGTTCCTCAATATGCGCAAGACTTGGTGAGTGGTTACTACTATTTAAGAACTTTGGATTTCAGCTCTATGAAAAAAGGAGACAAAGTAACTGTAAAAGGTTTCTTTGAAGATGAGAGTTTTGATTTAGAAGTGGAATTCTTAGGCAGAGAAACAGTCAAAACCAAAGTAGGGAAAATAAAAGCCTTCAAAATGCGCCCAATCATGCCAGACAATGAAATGTTTGATGGAGAAGATGCAATAGAATTTTGGGTTTCGGACGATGAAAATAAAGTTCCCGTAAAAATTAAAGCAGGCTTGTTTGTTGGGGCTGTAGAAGTAGAGCTTACTTCTTACTCTGGCTTGAAAGCAGAATTTAATTGGGATAAATAAAAGTCTGTAGTTTGTAATAACAAAGCTCGGCAACAGTTAATTTGCTTGGAGATTAAGCGTTTTGGTGTGTTAGACTATGGTATAGAAGCTGAAAAATATGGGTTTAGATACACAAAACCGTACTTTAAGTAACAGTAAAACAATAACCCGAACGTTTATCTTGTTTCTTTTTGGCCTGTCTTTCGTTAAAAATCTCGCCATAGCGATGCTATGACTGCAATTTTTGCCTCAGCTAGCCTCATGTGCCCCTGTTATTTTTTTATTGTTACTAATTCTACTTTAAGGCTCTACTAAAGCCATTACTAAAATGCCAATTACACCTCTTTTTATTTATTTTCCACAAGCTTGATGTCTTGGATTTGCCATAAAAGAACATCCATCTGAAGATGAATGTAATTGAATGATAGAATTCACCCTTTTAATGATGGTTTGGAATCCTAATTGAATTGCCACTAGCTGAAGCTAGTGGAGAACGAGTTACATATTTCAGAGTCTTAAAGTAGAATTAGTAATCTCTACTCCCGATTTGAATTTACTACGAAGCAAGAGCAATGTAGAATCAATGTGTAGGCTTGCTAACTGATCTTAGGAACGGGAATCAAATAAAATGCTACTTTTTCTCTTGTTTCTTTTTGGTCTATTCTTCGTTAAAAAAGTAGTTTATTTATTTCCCGTTCCTTAATTGTTACTTGCATGGGGGGAATTTCGAAAATCTATTACAATTTCTGCCCCCGATCTACTCCAATGTATTAATTAAACGCCTTGTGATGCAGATAAACGAATTACACTTCCTCCATCACACGAAAATAAATTCTGATCTATTAACTTGTAGAGATTAAAATTACCGTACAATATTGATAATCAATAAAGTACGGTAATTGTATTTTGCAAAAGTATACTACTGGACATGACACAATTATGTAGGTTTAAGCCTTATATTTTGTGGTTCTATCGTGAATTTGGGTATTGAGTGCAATTTATGATTTTTGCTTTATTTTTGTGTTAAAAATAAAGACGAAGCATGAATGTATTGTTTTCTGAGTACCTCTTGGGCTATGTAGATTTAGGAGTAGTA
>JBLIFI010000006.1:0-26340 GCA_047633715.1 Flammeovirgaceae bacterium | reverse complement strand
GAAGCGTCTTCTGAACAGGAAATGAGCGTTTCATCATTCATTGATAGTATTTGCCAAACCCAGTTTTCATGACCTTGCCATGTGCGAACCAATTCGCCTTGTAGCGAACAAATCTGGATGTTTCCGTCTCCACCAGCAGAAGCAAAAAGTGATTCTGTGAGTTTACAAACGGAAAGTACTAATGCGGAGTGAATCGAAACCGTATTCTTTTTGCTGAACTTCTCATGTTTTCTTTCCCAAACAATGATTTTTTGGTCCCTCGAACCTGTCAGAAAAACATTTCCATTCATTTTCTCTAAACACAAAATCGAATTCTGATGTCCTTTTAGACTTTGTTGCAATTCCCCTTTTTGACTCCAAACATTTACCTGTTTATCTCTTCCACCGCTCAGAATAGTATTATCATCCAACTTGAGCAATGCCCAGATATAGCCTAAATGAGTACTGAAAGGCAATTTTTCTATATCTCCAACCTCTTTAGAATATAAAATATCACTTCTCAGAATGAATTTTTCTCCACTCTTCAAAACCTCTCCTTCATGCCAAACGTTGTGGTCAAACACAATCAAATCTCCTTTTTGTGGAGTATAAGTCGCCCAAATTGCTTCCGAATCTTTGGTTTTGTAGAATAATGTTCTTCCACCTTCAAAATCCGTGGCATCATTCAGGTAAATCATGAATGTGAGTTTGGATTGGGTTTGCGCAGAGTGGTAATGGATTCCATCTAAATGCCTATTGAAATATTGATTGGCTTGGTATCGGCAAAACCGCAACCTGCTATTCAATCCAACCAAAGCCCATTTGCCATTCTCAATGGGAATAGATGAATTGATTTCCACAGACTGAGGCAAATAAGGCTTTACCTTCTCAAACAGAAATTCAGAAAGCGCTGTGCTGTCAACCACTTGCCTGTCATTATTTCTGTAATAAGTAGGGTAGTTCATAATGGCTTTCTGGAACGAAGCCTTGATTTCTGGAGTGAGTAACTCGGCACATTCTGAATCGCTAAACAAGCCTGAAACTACAAAACAGGTAAATTCCGATTGGGGCAGTAGATTTCTGATGAGTGATTTCGGCATGGTTTGATTGGGTCTGGGTTATAGGAAGAACTAGCGATTTATTCACATATTGCTTTTGATAAGATTGAAACGTAGTAGATTAGTATGGAGGTCATCTTGAATAAGACCTTGAACAAAACTATTTTCGTGTACGTTTCCCTAATTCTGTCATCGCCTGGCGATGACAAAAAACATCATTTTCAATGAAAACTAAGAAATTCAATATAATCAGCACGGGCGTATCTCAATCTTCCTTATCAAACCTTATAAATTCACTAGAAAAATTCTTTATACATGAAGAAAGTAAACTAAGCATGATGAAAATCATGATTAACGAAATTGATGAGGTTTCGAAACAGAGCTTTCTAGAAGCTAACAAAGCAGGTAATTCAGCAAGAGGTTTTAAAATAGTATCAGAAGAGATTCAGCTACTACACAATGAATTGAAAAATACTGTTTTAGAAAAATCAGTCAACATAAGTACGCTTCAATCTGGACTCAATAAACTAAAACAAAGCAATCAGTCTTCACATGAGGAAATCGTAGAAGATTTGAATGTGATTGCATCCATTTTTTCCGAAATCGGAAAAACATCATGGCTTATTACTGAATTTGCAGCTCAATTAAATTTGCTTGCGCTAAACGCAGCCATTGAAGCAGCCAGAGCTAGAGAACGGGGACATGGCTTTATGTTGGTTGCAGAGGATACTAGAGTTTTAGCTGAAAAAGCCAAAGAAATAGCCGCTGAAAGTGAATTCCAACAAGTGAGAGCACAGTACAACGAAGTATGTCAATTTTATGGAATCAGTCCAAATCTGACGATTTTAGCAGATAAAAAACCTATTCTGAATACAGAAAAAAATGCTAACTGTTCAGATTCGGGATTGTCATTCTTTGAAAAAATCTTAGTTTTTTTTAAAACTCAGATAAGTGATTGTACATAATTAGCTGTACAACAACTCTGTCAGGGTTGAGATTTAAAGTATTAGCATCCAATTGTTTAGACAAACCCTGACAGAGTTTTTATATAGATTAAATCAGTTCAAGTACTTAAGTATTCGGAAACAGCTTATAATGCTAGACATTTTTCATTTTCTTCGGACTTGAGAATCTGAGAACGCACTTTTACTTTGTGCGACAATATGGATAATGACTTATTTTACTATCTATCTGAGACGTTTCAATTCTCTAAAATATGCATAAGCCTATGATTCAGATACAGTTTTTCTTTTCCTATTTTAGTCGATTTCAAAAAGCCATTTTTCTCTAGGATAATCAAATAATTCCCTACGGTTTTTGGTGTGCCCAATCCTGCATCAATCAGATTTTTCCTTTTGGTGTACGGAAGTCTGAATAGAATCTCAATCAATTCTTTGGTGTATATTTTCGGAAGTGTATTTTTTATTTCCTGTGACATGTTTTGCATGGCATCAATAATGCGTTCAAGTCTTGTTAAACCTCTGTTTGCCGTAAACTCTACCATATCAAGCATATATACGAGCCAACTTTCCCAATTCCCTTCTTCTGTGACCAACCTTAGTTTTTCATAGTAATCCTCCTTGTTTTCAATAATATACTCGCTTAAATAAATAGCAGGAACATCGAGCAATTTTGTTAATTTGAGGTAGAGAATGAGCAAAATCCTACCCGTTCTGCCATTGCCATCTATAAACGGATGTATTGCCTCAAATTGGTAATGCATCAATGCCATTTTTATAAGTGGGTCTAGCTCGCTTTCTTTGTTGATGAATTTCTCAAGATTCGCTAGTTTTTCCCTGATTATGCTCTCTCCAGAAGGTGGGGTGTAAATCACTTCGCCTTTCGTATTTGAAAGTATAGTACCTGGAATTTTCCTGATTCCAGACGTATTTCCCTTGATGCGTTGCACAATTTCAATGCACAAGTTTGTGGTAATAAAGGGTCTGGATTTGATTTTTTCTAACCCATACCAAAGCGCATCTTTATAGCTGATGATTTCTTTTACTGTGGAATTAACCATTTTCTTAATGGCTACCACAGACTGATATATGTCATCGTTGGTAGTGATGATATTCTCGATTTCGGAACTCCCTTTTGCTTCTTGCAAGTGAATAGTGTCCAGAAACAGCTGTGGATTGGGAAGATTAATGATTGCCCCATTCAATTTTGCCAAAGCCCTACTTGCGCTAATTGTCTTCCGCAATACATTTACTGTCTCCAAATCGGTTTTAGGAGGCAACAAAGGCATGCTATTATACGGTTCCTTTTTATTGAAATGAGTCATTCTGAACGAGAGTGAATAGTACACTTACTAGTTAAACAAGAGTAAATTTAATAAAAATTTACTCTTGTTTTTATTTCGGGTGTAACTATTACTTTCATTTACCTTTTCAAAACTCCCACTCCAGCAAAACACCATCTTGATGCTCACTCACAATTTGCTTCTTAGCTGAATCATAAAAAGCATCTTTAAAATCATTCCCAAAATAAGTTTTAACCAATCTAGGTCGCTTCTCAGACAAATCCCAAACTCGCATGGCGTGGTCTTTATGATGAGAATATGAGCGATGGATTTTACTGCTTCAATAAGCACTATTATATCCGAATGAAATATTATTGAAGGTTCATTTTCTTTGATGTAATTGAGCTATAATGCCAATTAGAAACTTAATTTATGAAAATTATGCTTGTTAAGACTTTCAAAGAACTATCCTGTTTTTGAATGGAGGTAAATATGTATATTTCATTGTGTTCCCACACAGGTTTTAAAGGATTCCTTGACATCTCAGCAATCCACAAGTCAAAAGAATCAGCTTCTCTAGTTTTTCCTCGTTCTTCAGGAATAAAGTGGAAGCCTGAACAAAAATTACGTATGGAATTGTCAGTTTTATTCTTTGGTTTGTTGACATAAAAAATAGATTTAGCATTCTTCCAATATGCTATTTTAGGTTTGGTATTAGGATATACATCACTTATTCTTTCAAGAATATATAGTGTATCTGATTTGCCAAGATTAGATACAGCAATGATACTATCAATCGTAAAATATCTCGGATAGCTATTTATACCAAAACTATATTTTAGAAGCACATTATTATACTGTTGTAAAACAGGTCTATTCGCCACATAAATTGAATCTTGTGCTTTCTTGTTCTCCCATGGGACACTTGAATTCATGATTATATTTGACAAATAGCCACTTTTAAGACATCTCATTCGCTCTTTTTCAGCTTTTCTTAGAGTATTATCTATTGAGTAGATTTCCTGTTTCGATAATTTACAGCTAACTAATACCATTGCACACACAAGCACCGAAAGATATTTTAATGTCATGATTTTTGTGTTACAGATTCACATACTAATTTTATTTTAGTCCTATATTTTCAAAACTCCCACTCCAACAAAATCCCATCTTGATGCTCACTCACAATTCGCTTCTTAGCTGAATCATAAAAAGCATCCTTAAAATCATTCCCAAAATAAGTTCTCACCAATTTAGGTTGCTTCTCAGACAAATCCCAAACTCGCATGGCGTGGTCTTTATGGGTTGTGATTATTTGCTTGGAATTGGGAATCAGCGAAATGGTTTTCATCATTCCAATTGGGGAAACCCATTTTTGAATAGGCTTTCGAGTTTTCCAATCGAACAGAATTACTTCTTTGCCTTCAAAAAGATATAGTTGAGTTTTGTCATTACTAAACGAGTAATTCCTCAAATTCTGTTTGGAGATTTCATTTACGACAAGTGGTTCCCCACCTTCCAAATCATGGAAAATCAGAGTTGAATCTGTGTATTGAACTAAGCTATTTTCTTCTAAAAACCATAAATTATAAATTCCATAGGTTTCATTGGCTGTGTGCTGAATGGATTTGACAAAACTTCCTTCCTTGTAAATCTTGATATAGTTTTCGTTGGCAAAAGCGAATGTGTTGCCTGCTTGTTGCAAATCCCAAACATCATAATTTTGAGAACTAACCAGTTTGTTTTGAGCCAAATCCCAAATGCTTAGCTTATAAAAATTACCATCCGTCTCATTTAATTCTTTGATAATCAATTGTTTTTCATTCTCTGAAAACTCGACTTGGAAGTCTTTCTTGTTTTCTGTGGAAGCTTCTGGCAAATCGGAAAGTGTTTGCATGACCTCTCCGTTTGTAACATCATAAAGCAATAAATTATCTCCAAAACCGACCAATCTGCTTTTGTCTCGATTGAACTGAATACGTTTAATTCCATCTACTGGTAAATTTGAGCTTTCCGCATCTGCTTTGAGTAGCGGAAGAGCAAGCGGTTGGAGTGCGAAAACATGTATTCCTACATCTTTCCAAGCATCATTGTCAAAAACAACTTCTTCCATGGTGTTGGAATTGAATAACACTCCTTCTTTCTGACTTGTTGAGAAATTCTTCCAAAGATGTTTGCGAATAGCTTTATCTGTTTTTTTCTGTTGATAGAGTTCTGCAATTTTATTGAGCATAGAAATATCTAGTATCTGCCAATTTCTATCAACCTTCAAATAAATTTGTTTCTCTACCTGACTATGAATAATAGAGTTGGCATCATGGAAAAACTCTGAATACTCGCCTAAATAATCAGAATAGTATTGGGCATGTATTGAGTTGGCTTGAAGGGAAATGTAATCCTCTTCAAAGACTAGAAACTGAACTGTGTTCTTAAAAATACTGTCTTTGACATGAAATTGCTCAGCAGTAAGTACATTCTGCTCTGCCCAACTGAACTCATTATCCTTCCAAATTACCATGGTTTTGCCCACAATTTCGTAGGCATATTCGCCAGCATTCAGGCTTTGCTTTGGCTTCTCTTCTTTTTTGTTTCCTCCCGATTGGGCAGTAATTGCCAAGTCTTCGAGTTTCCTGAATCGAACTGTCTTGTCTTCTGAACAAGAAGTCATAAAAGTTCCTTTCGGACTGAATTTGGCTTCTTCTACTGCTTTATCATGATAATACTTGAAGACAGGAAGGTTTGTTTTAGCATCTACCAATAGTACACCTAAAGGAAGTATTCCTAAACGTGAATAATTCGTCCCCATGCGCAACAGGTAATAATCATCTTGTAAATTGTCTGCGAAATAAGATTCTCCTTCCAATATTTCTCTATCATTGAGATAGCTTACTGATTCTACTTTCCCAGCAAGTAACTTCTCATAATTCAGCATCTGGATTTCCCTACTTTTGAAATCCAACTCCAACAAATTCATTTTCGGGTGGATTTTGAGGAACTCTATCTCCTGATTCATTCTGAAACCATGAAGCTTTGTGCCATCGAAATCAAAAATCAACAATGAATCTTTTTTAGCAGAAAATACATAATTCTCTGTACGTTCAAATCTCCCTTCTGGCGAATACATTCCCATGATAACACTATCTGGATTATCGAGATTTACCTTGCCAAGCCATTCTAGGTAATTATCTGTTTCATCATAGTATTGCGTGAATTGGATTTCGTTTGAGCTGGTAAAATGAACATTCTTCCAACTAGTCGATTTATCAACTTTCCATTTTACACTATCTGTTATTTTGCCATTCAAGGTATTTCTGCGCTGAAGGAAACTCACTTGCCTTTGCCACTCGAATGGTTTGGGTTCATCGCCAAAATTGTGTTCTATCATTCTGCTCGAATCAGCAAAATTCTCGTAATATTCTACCAATACATTCAGTTCACTGCCATTCTTGCTGAATTCAATATCCTGAATGAATTGCCCACTTTTTTCGGGAAACTCCGCATAACCTCCACCATCTAACTCTAATTTCTCAACCTGCTGATTACTCACAAAAGTATCTTTCCAAACAAGTTGTTTGTCTGAAAGATTGTAGAGCGAGAGGAACTGTATTGTCTCATTTCCATCAACTTCGTAGCTCACAATCGCCATTTTTCGCTCATCTGGGCTGAATTTGAATGTGCCAACAGCTTCATTCAGCACAATTTCCTCATAGCGTTCTGACTCACGGAAGCTCGAATCTTTATCTGATTTGAAAGGCTCAAACGTGATTGTTCCTCCATAAACCACTTCTTTTTTCTTGCCCAATCGTAACACAATACTTTGCTTCTTTTCCGATTGGAGTCCATAATTTGTGAACAAGTCGATAATTACAGTTACTGGTGCCAGCATTTTTTGCGAGCGAGTTCCGTAATAATTCATCTCCACTTTGTAGTTTCCCGCAATGGCATCTTTCAGTAAGAATTCTTCAGGGCCATAACCAGCCGTATTGTCATATGTGTATTTTCCGCCAATTCTGGTCGCTGTATGGCTATAGAAACATTTCTCGCCATTTGGGTCGGTTACCCACAAATCCATATCGAAATTATCCGAATCCCAACTGGTGGAAATTCGCATGTCTAAAGGCATTTTCTTGATAATTCGATTATCTATTTCATTGATATTCAATTTTTTACCAAATTTCCCAATCAACCGATTCATTTCTTCTAAAACCACTTCTTGTACTCCCACAATAAACCTATTGGGCTGATTTCCTGCTATATTTTCCTCTCCAAAAGCACCCCACTCAGCCTCTGAATTATTGAATTCGGTGCGCTTCACCCAATCAATAGTTAGTGCCTCGTAAAAGGTGTTGAGAGCCAATTGGTAGTTGCCATTTCCCTCATAAGCCAAGGCCAAATCTCGGTAAGACTGTATTTCATCGTCTCGGAGTTCCAAAATCTGCTTATGTGTTTCCACCGCCAAATCATAGCGATTGCAAAGCTTGAGCAAAGAAGCCAGTAATCTCAGCATTTCAGGATTGTCCAATTGCAGTTCGGCAATGTTAGAAGCTACCAAAATCGCTGTATTTGTATCGCCCTTATGCAAGAAAAAATCTGCCACATCAGCGTAAAACCCCGTGTTCCCCGCATAGCTCGGCTTCATTTCCAAATAGCGTTTATATCTCTGGTTGGAGTCAGTAGCTTCCAGTTCTTTTACGTATTCCGAAGTAGCAGACCAAGGCGCGAGTTTGATTTTAGCACTTTTTCCTTTTTCAGATTTCTTAGCCTCTTTTTTCGCCTCAAAAGAAACTTCCTCCTCAATTTCATCGACTCCTTCCGCTTCCTCCTCATTACTAACTTCTACGATTTCCTCAAAATCAATTGCCTCACTAAACTCGAAAAATTCGTCATCTCCAGCACTCATCTCATCTGATGCGAATTCTATAGAACTATCTAAATGATGAATAACTTCCATATCATCATACAAAACCGCTGGAGTTTCCGCTTCCAACGCCTTTCCTTCAATTTTCTTTTCCTGCTTGTAATACCAATCTTTGCGAGCTTCCCATTTTTTAATCAGATAAGGTATGATTCCTCTATTCTCAGTCTTGCTCAAAGTCTGTTCCCAATTCATGCTTTCGTCTAATTCGTACTTTTTCGCAATCTGTTTCCAAACCGATTTTGGTGGTCGGATTTTGTAGCGGAAATAATCGTCTAAATTCTCCAGCACAATAAGCGAAGTGTTTCGGGTAACAATGCTGTATTCTGTTCCCAATTCGGCAATCAAGTATTCATTTTCCTGATATTTCCTGTCGAGTTCTTGCAGTTGCAGATTTGCCCAAATTCGCTCAACCGTTCCATCTGTCTCTACATTTTTTCTACTTAGTTGGATTGTTTGGCTATGTTTCACCTCGTTGTTGAAACCAAAATTGAGCGTAATGCTGGCTTTTTCGGTCAATAAAACGCCAGAAACCGCAAAATCTCCGTTTATGGCGATTGGTTCAGAAGGAAAAATCTCCGCAAGTTCTCCCGATTTGTAAGTAGCGGAAAGGAAACGATACGGTTCATTTTTCAATAATTCTAGGGCAGATTCAGCAGAAAGCTGATTCAAGTTGAGGAAATGTCCGCCTGTAGATTCCGATAAATGGCACAGATAAGAAAACTCCGCATTTCGCAAACTGCTAATCGTGTGGATTGGCGTTTGCATCAACTCGCCATCAGCTCCCAAAATAGTGGCTGATAACTTGCCCAAGTTGGAAAATCCATCCGAAGAAAATAGAATTTCATCGGCTTCGAGTTGCGTGAAATCCAACACGCCTAATTGCGTTCCGCCATCGTAATTCAAAGCTTCAATTTGCTTTCTGATTGCTTGCCAATTTCCATTTTGGAGTTTGAATTGGTAAGTTTTTCGCAACTCATTATTGAAAGTAATTAACTCCACAGGCGCATTTCCCAATCGGGAAAAATAGGCTTTGAGCAAAGCAAATTCCTTCTCAAAATCCCGATTCTGTGTCGAACCAGAAATATCCCAAACAAGGGCAACTTTCTTGGGTAATGGCTTGGGCTTGCTGAATTTTTCAGGTTGTAAACTCGCATAAAAGTATTCCCTTGGTTGGATTTTACCCAATCCCTGATAAACAAATGTCTTTCCTTTGTGTGGAAAATCTATTTCCAAAGTCTGATTCGGTACGAAATCCACTTTCTCCAACTTGCCAAGCACTTTGTTTCCCTGCTTCTCAAAAACAAGCGATTTGTATTTTCCAGACTTCACAATTGGCTCAATCTCACTATTCCTGTTTTCAATAGAAAGGGAAAAATGCTTGACTTTGGCGAACTGCAAAGGCAATCGGTATTGAAATCCAACCGTATTTTTATCTAAACCTTCTTCATAAGTAATGCGGATGGTGCGAGTTCCCTTGGCGGGAATTGGGTAAACCCGTGCGCTGAAATTATTGCCTTTCACATATTCCAACAAACCTGGGTCAATTCCCCTGCGGACAATATCTTCGAAAACCTTTCTGCCTTTTTGCTTCTCCACCACCACGCCTTCACGCATTTCATTGCCAATATCGAGTGCAAAAGCCGAAATAGTTTGCCCTTCTGCCAATGGGAAGTAAAGTTTGCCTTCCAGCACTCGGTCTAAGTCATTGTAGAAAACCAAAGTCATTTCCGTGCGGGAAATCATACCCACAGTCGTGATTTTAACTGCCACAGAATCTACCCGAAGCGGAACGGATTCTCCGCCCTGCTTGTGCATAAGCGCAGGAGGCAATTGGGCAAAGGCAAAGTTTTGCCCGAAAAATAAGGCAATAAATAGCGTGAAATAGATTTTGTAGGCTTTCATAAATCCGTGTTGAGTTCTTTTTTTTGAAATGATGTGGAAACATAATTCATTTCACAAGAAAAGTTACGGATTTATTTGGGTTTGGGGAAATGGGTTAGTTCTAATCTGACTTATAGCTTAAGGAAGCTCAACCCAAAAATGATGGAGAGTTATTTGTTTCTGGTTCTCTCTTTTATGTATTGATTTTAGGCGAGCTGTATCTTTGAAATACACCTTTTTTAATTTTTCTGACTCCTCCCAATTGTTTGCTTCCTCAGATTCATTTACGGAGAGATTGTGTATTTCCTTATTTATAGATTCTTGATGACTACTAAATTCTCCGTTTCTCTTGTATGCAATGATTGAACTTTGAAGCAAGAGTTTACATTTTTCGGGGTTTCGATTGCTTAATCCGTGTACACATTTTTTGAATCTTTCAATAGCTGAATAATTACCACTCACATAATCTCTGCTTGGAAGAAACTTTGCTTCAATGTTAAATATATAATGTTCGCTATCTGCTTTCAAGTAGATTCCAATATCTGCGCTTCTTCTTTTTGGTAAGGAAACTTGTTGATTGAGTGAAAATCGGCTATTTATATAAGTGTTTTCAAAGAATTTTACGAAAGTCTCTGTGTAATGATTCTCATCGCTAGACTCAAAGATATCTCGTTTAAAAATATCGGAAGTCACAAAATTACTCACAGATACTTCTAACTCTCTGAGTAATTCCAAAATGTCTTTGTCATCAGAAGATGTCCCTTCTCCTATATTTCTAAACTTTATTGCCATTTTCTAATATCCAGCTTCCTTTAAATCCATAAATGTATCATCAGCATCTCGCAAAGCAATGGATTTGAGCCAATACCTTCTCGATTTCGGCTTAACCAACAGGAGACAGTCGAAACCATTCTGATGGTTATAATACCTTGTAATTCTATTGAAACTAACTCCTTCATTTGTAAGGTTATCTTTCAAGAGATTTACAATTGATTCATCTGAAGATTCATGAAGATAATCGCCTTTCATTTCATCTTTTAAACCAAAACCAAACTGATAGGCTATGAAGTTAGAAGTTTCTATAACTTTTCCTACTTGCCAACTATCAGAGTCGTGTTGGTAAATTCCATTGAGTTCTTGGCAGAAAATTGCCCCGAAGTCTTGTAATTCTTGTTGTTCTACATTCTGTTCTAATATGTACCCTGCGCTATTCTTACTTATTGATTTTCCAAGATGCCTGTAATAACTAAGCGTGTCTTCTTGAACAAGACTCTCACTTTCAGATAATGATAGATATTTTAAATCGTTTGGGTATGGAATTCTGAATATTTCTGACAGATTTATATCTGTTTCAGTACTTATTAAACAGCTACTACTAATAGACAAAATATACAATTGATAATTAAGAGTATTAGTTGAGTGGTTTTTCAATAAACTGTAAATTTTCTCTAAATCAGCACTTTTTTGGCTAGTGCTACTAATTCCGACAAAATCTTTACTATAATATATCAAATCCTGTTCTCTATTATTCACTAAACTAACTAATAAACTTGAATCGCCTAAGACTTGGTCAATTACTATGAATGGTGGCTTATATAATTCTCTAGCCTTTAGTTTGGAATACTTAAAACTAGTAGTTTCTATAATAACTTCTCCGTCAGGAGATATTCCAAGAATTTCAGATTCATTATTTTGGTAAAAAGTACCTCCTCTTTCATAACCTCTTGACTTTATTAAATCTGACCCATTTACATTAGAAATGTAATACTTCAAATCATCTAGTAAACTCAGCCTATAAATCAATTGGAACAACCTTCCGCCTCCCAAAAGATTGGTCTTCCAAATAAAACTTTTGGCTTCATCTACTGCCCAATCCCATCGAACAGAATGAGTATCGTAATAATCAATTTCAAATCTCAATTTCTTTTCAACAGTAGCCATTCTTTTGACTACAATATGCTGTATAGATTCTTTTTGTGAAGGCTTATTTTCCGCAACAAGGGCAACCACAGGAGTATCAGCTGTTTTGTGGAATAGAATCCTTCTTAAATGTGTAAAATCATAAATCTTGCTGACAGAATAATCTGTAAACAGTTCAGTTCTATATTTCTGTGACTTCGGATTATAAAGAAGCCCATTAGAAGGAATAATCATACAGACTTTGTCACTCAGACACATTGAACCTTCAAAAAAGTGAAGCGCAAAATTATTATTTGGAATGGTTTTGTGCTTAAAATCCAATTCCTGAATAATATCTTTATTTACAATCTCATTCTTTTTCTTTCCTTTTTCTGGATTAAATGGAGGGTTTCCAATTACCAAATCGAACCGATTGCCTTGTTCTTTCTGCTCAATCGCCCATGTGAAAAAATTATCGGTATGAATGACATTTCTCTCACTTAAATCTTTGAATTTGAGGTTATTCCATATTTCTTGTGGAGTAAGTTTCTCTAAAAAGGAGGTAGTCAAACTGAAAATACTTACCAACACAGCCGACTTCTTTACATCAACTCCAAAGATATTCTCCTCCAAGATATTTTTAGCAATCGTTTTACTCGGATATTTTATTCCATCTGCAAGATTGCTATTATTGATAATCCACCATTGAATGAGTCTTTTATAAGCTGCCACAAGAAAAACTCCTGAACCACATGTTGGGTCAAGAACTTTGAATGAGTTTTTGGCGAAAAGTTCAGGTTTATCGAGAGGCATTGCCTCATCTACCAAAAGATTGACCAAATGTAAAGGCGTATAAACTATTCCTTTTTCAGTTTTGCCATCATCATTTATAGAATCTGCTTGGATAAAATTTTCATAAATGGCACTAATTACTTCTGGAGGAAGGTATTTGAAGCTATATTGTTTCCATATAAACTTTTGGTTATTCCCAATGTCTATATCTGCCTCTAGGAATTTTGAAAGTGGTGTGAGATTAGTTTTTTTGGCTTCAATCTTCTCCTCTTCTGTAAGTGTATTGAATATTTTGCCATTGAACTCCAAGCCTAACTCATCAAGAATATCAATAGATTTCCCGACTTCTATTGCTTCTGCAAAGTTTTCAATACCGTATCTTTTGTAAATATCATCTAATGTATTCTTCTCATTCTCATCCCTCATTTCCTCTAAGAACTTTATAAGGATACAAAGAATAATCAGCTTATCTACAGTCGGACTTGCCAAAGTCAAATTTGTGTCTTCAAGAATCTTTTTTCTGGCAAGCATCAAAAAATTCACTAAATAAACGTGAGGATTGTGCCCTTCTTCTAACTTGTTCTTTGTTTTCTCTTGTTCCCAGAAAGTGCCACTTTGAAACAAAGGAGCAGAAAATCTATAATGATCAAAAGATTCTAAAGCTTCATTTGCCAAGTGTAAGTCAGCCAAGTGCAAGTCAGCTAAACTCAAATTACCATTCTCATCTGCTTTGGCGGGTCTTCTTGCATTGACAATTTGTAGTCTTGTAGGTGTTTTAATTACATAAATCTCATTCCTTCCTGCGCTCCATAACTTAGAGTGTAAAATAACGTTTTCTTCGGTATCAAAGAAAGATTCATTTCTATTGAAAATGCAGACTGCCGGCTCAGACTTATAGGGAGTTTCCGCTGACGTGTTATAAAACCTTCTAAAAAACACCGCATCTCCCTTTAATTTCAGAACTTCATGGAGATACAAACGCTCTGTATTATTTAGAGCGTCTTCTATATGAGAACAACTTACAAGTCCGTTCTCTTTAGTAAATCCGAGTTGATTGAGTGTCATAGTTGGTTGCTCAACAATTACTTAAAATAGATGTGTAATTGTCGAAGTGAAATTGAATAATCGAAATTAGCGATTAAACATAACAAAGTCAACAAAGACAAGACCAACAAAGCATCACTTTCCTATTTTGCCATCTTGCCACTTTACTATCAGAATCAACTAATGCTACTCCAATTCACTTCTCTATCTTTAAAACTCTGAAAGCATCTGCCTAAGTTTATGAAATGACATAGGAAGATGCACCATTTCGTAAGAACACTAAAATTAGGGATTTATTAGGATTCGGGAAATGGTGGGAATGGATTGTTTTTGAGTAGAATCACAGAAATTATCCATAACAAACCTAATCCAAAACCCGTATCTTTCTTAATCCTTTCACTTATGGAAGAAACTAAAACACATCATTTAAACTAACCCAACACACATGAGACTATTATTTTCCATCTTGCTATCAATGCTTTTGACCAAATCGTTTGGGCAAAGTGAGTTTACTCCTCTAGTCGTAGGCTTTTTCCTATGACTTTTACATAATTTGAGCGTCCGCTCTTTCTTGCATAGAGTCTGCTCTTCTCGTAGAGCAAATGTAAAAATAATTGTAACTATTTAGTTGCTTCACTTATCGAAGTGTTATTTTCCTAATTTCCTGTTAAAACACAATAATTCATATATACAACACTTGTATATACAATAATTAGATTTATACTTGCATTGTCAAAACAGTAAAACATCATTTTAAATAGAATAGACAATGAGAAAAATAGGATTATTGGCGTTATTGCTAACAGGATTGTTCGCAAACGCATTTGCAAATGGAAAAGGAACTGCTGAAAAAGTAGCTGTAACTATTTCCACTTTGAACTTCTCGGCTAATTGACAAATCAGTTTTTTACCTAATTCACCATAATCTTTCGCACATTGCTCAAAAAAGTCTTGATTGACTATGATTTCTTCGCTTGATATGAGTTTCTGAATCCCAATTCTGTCTTCGATACGAGGAATTCCAACTAGAAAATTAGGGAGTGCATTTTTCCATGCCTCACCAATTTGTTCTCGAACATCTCTAATTTTCTCCCCGAAAACTATTTGATACTGAATTCCTCTTTCAAAAGAAGTGATATCCTCAAGAGTTGGGAGTTCTTCTTCTGAATTGCAAATTATTATGGTTCTTTGACAAATCTCGTGATTCATTTAGATTTGATAGTTCCAAGCGTGGGAGTAGTGTCCAGACTTTATTTTGGCAGGTAATAGCAGGCTTTATTGAAATCTAAGTTAATACAAAGAGATATAAAGTCAATTAAACTATTTAAATCTTGGATGTAAGAGTGATTTAATTTGAAAATTCTCAAAACCATCTTTTTGTAGGTAGAAGCCAATTTTCAGTTAGTCCATGTATATTTTTGCATGATATTATATATAATTCACCTGGTGAATATAGCTCATTTGGAATCATTAAATTCTCAAATGTTTGCTGTAAATCGAAAGGAACTTCCAATAATTGAGAGTCATTGCTATAAGGTTCTTCAATAATACCACCTCCTTTTTCTGCCAATATCTCACAACACACACGAAGAGCGACCATGCCTAAATAGTCATTGTCTGAAGGTTTTCTTTGTAGATATAATCTATTGTGTAAACATGAGACATATATACCTTCAAATTTATAATGCAATGCTTCGACAAATATTTCAGGTATATTCCTAAAACTGCCATCAGATTCTTTATTTATTTCAATCAAGTCTTCAACTTTCAACTCTAGGTCAGTTTCTGCCTGCAATTTTTCAATAAAATGTTCGTATATACTGGTCATAGATTTCTCTATGTCACTTTTAAAAATAAAACCAAAAATTTGATTAAGCATTTTGTCTTGAATCTAATACAAATCTGGCGCTTCATGTGGGTCTTCGGGCTTCTGTTTTTTAGGCAGAATTTTGGAATAATCAAACTCCAACGGATTTGGGTATTTGAAACGGTAATTCAAGTCCATCATGAGTTTAGAGGAATTGATTGTTTTGAATGGCATACTTTCTGACTCATCGAAAGTGGGTATTTCGAAGCCAAAAATTCGTGCATTTGCCGTGTAAACTTCCTTTCGGGTTGGGTGTTTTGGAGCAACCACATTGTAGATTTCTCCCCATTTCCCTTGCTTTATAATCTCTTCTATAATTAAAACCACATCATCTCTATGAATGTAGTTTACAGGAACTTTGGCAGTTTTGAGGTTTTTCTCTCCAGCAAAATACTTTCCTGGTACTCTATCGTAGCCCATCAATCCACCACAGCGCAAAACTGTAGTTTGGAAAATCTTGTTTTTCAGTAACACTTCTTCTGCCAACAAAACTGACTTGTTGGTGGTATCCTGCGGGTTGAGCGGAGCAGTCTCGAAGGTTTCCTGATTATTGGTTGGGTAAACCGAAGTAGAACTGATGTAAATTATTTTATTGACAGTACTTTTTTTAATATCATCTATCAAATATTTGATTTGAGTAGGATGATAGCTATCTGCCATGCCCGATTTTGTTCCTGGGGGAATGGCAATAATGAGCAAGTCAGAATCTAGGAATTCGTGTAAATGGTCGCCTTCGGGTTCGGGAAGCAGTCTGATTTCAAATGAAATAATTCCCGCTTTCTTCATTTCAGCGGCTTTCTCTGGCTGAGTCGTGCTTCCTTTTACTTTGTAGCCTTTTTCGATTAAGTCTTTGGCAAGTGCCATTCCCAACCAACCACAGCCCAAAATGCTAACTGTTTCAATTTTACTACGTGCAAACATTCCCATAATTGCCTCTTTTTTTTATCCTAGATTAGATATATTCCCTACAAATTCTGATGTAAGTTTTCATTTGAATCCCCCAAATATAAATAAGTTGGAGAACAACTTCTCTTTGAACGATGGACATCCTACGATTATTTCCTAAAACAAGAGTTGGGGAGACTCAATCCAAACAAAACACATTGCAAAATTTTGAGATTATTGTTTCCAAACACTTTTTACCCTAATTTATGCCACTTATCATTTTTGTGGAATCAAAGGCGATAGGTTTCTGGGGGAGAAGAGAAGGAAAAAGGCTAGAATATATGTGGATGTACAAATTTAGATGTGCGAATCGGTAGCCGATGCTATACGATTTAAAAAAGATTGATAATCAGACTCTTGAACTGAAAACAAGTATGAGTTAAATATGTTCAAGTACTTACCTGCGTTTTTTGTTCTATCTCACTCCTATTCTGTCTCCTTTTTATTCCCAAAAAGTAAAATTAGTTGGTTGGATTTCACATCATCCGAAAGGCATCAGTAGAAACTAATCTAAAGTCTTAATTCTAATATCTTACATCTTTAATAAAAAATGAAAAAAAGTAGCGAAAAATTCCTTTATAAATACCTTAATACTGTTTCTCCAACAGGCTTTGAAAGTAGCGGTCAGCAAGTTTGGCTCGATTACCTCAAGCCTTATGTAGATGAACATTTCACGGACACTTACGGAACTGCCGTTGGCGTAATCAACCCTGGGCAAAAATATAAGGTGGTGATTGAAGGACATGCCGATGAGATTTCTTGGTTTGTGAACTACATTGATGAGCAAGGTTATATTTCCGTAATCAGAAATGGCGGTTCCGACCATCAGATTGCACCCTCTATGCGAGTGAATATTCACACGAAAAAGGGAATGGTGAAAGGCGTTTTTGGTTGGCCAGCCATTCATGTCCGCCATAATGGAACAAAGGAGGAAGCTCCATCCCTAGACAATATTTTTATTGATTGTGGTTGCGAGACCAAAGAGGAAGTGGAAAAATTGGGAGTTCATGTAGGTTGTGTCATCACTTTTGAAGACGAACTCATGAAACTCAACAATAAATATTATACGGGCAGAGCTTTAGATAACCGCTTGGGCGGATTCATGATTGCCGAAGTGGCAAGACGATTGAGCGAGAAGAAAGTAAAGCTTCCTTTCACGCTTTATGTTGTGAATTCTGTGCAAGAAGAAATTGGCTTGCGAGGTGCGCAAATGATTGCCAACAGGCTCAATCCAGACGTAGCAATTGTTACCGATGTTTGCCACGATACTACTGCGCCCATGTATAACAGAAAGCGTCAGGGAGAGACGAAAGCGGGAAAAGGCCCAGTAATTACTTATGCACCAGCGGTTCAGAACAACTTGCGAGACATGATTATTGAAACTGCGGAAAAGAAAAAAATCCCATTCCAAAGGTCAGCATCTTCTCGTGCCACAGGAACTGATACGGATGCTTTTGCCTACTCAAACAATGGAGTGGCTTCTGCTTTGATTTCCATTCCGCTCAAATATATGCACACCACGGTGGAAACTGCGCACCAAGACGATGTGGAAAATGTAATCAAATTGATTTATGAAACATTGACACAATTGAAAGGCGGACACGATTTCAAGTATTTGAAATAAAATTGGGATGAAAGACAAAGGAGCAAGGAGAAAAGAAAAACTGAGATTCTTTCCTCCTTGTTCTTTTTTCATTTCTCAATTCCTGAAAAATGGGATTTGTCAAAAAAAACATATCAATCATAAATGAATCAATCCTACATCATCATTCTGATATTCTTCGGCTTTTTCATTTTCCTAAACTGGATTTTCTTTTCACAGAAGTGGGGAAATAAAATTATCCGTTTCCAGAATAAAGCAGAAGCCCATTTTTTGGAGAACAAAAATTTCGGCAACTTCTTTCCGTATTTGTTTGCCTTCATTCTATTCATAACTTCTACTTTGTTGGCACAAATCCGAATGCCTTACACTTTTCTGAAAAAGGCATTGCAGAAAAAAGAGGAAGATAAGGCATTGATAGAGTTGGAGAGCAAAGAACAACTAGAGACGATTTTCCTACAAGAAGAAAAGGTCTTGATTGATTTTTGGGCAGAATGGTGTGGCCCATGTATTATGATGGAACCTGCCATTAAAGAGTTTGCAACTGCTCACTCCAACAAAGTACAAGTTGTCAAAATCAATGCTACGAAACACTCCAAACTACTGAAAGAGCTGAAAGTGAAAGGCTTGCCACAAATCCTTCTGTTCCAGAATGGAATGGAAGCTAAAAGGCATGCGGGCGCAATGACAAAAAAGGAAATGGAGGATTTCGCTTTTGGGAAATAACATAAACTTTAGTTTTTAACATGTTGAAAGTATATTGAAGGATAATTCATTGCCTTAAACAATGAACGAAATGGAATCTTCACTTTTTAACTCTTCTACTATGATAATGCTCGCACTTGGAATTGGCGTAATTGCCCTAATCGCTTATTTTGTAATCAATAAAATGGGAGACGACCGCTAGAAAGCTGAGAATTCAGCATGGAACAATACTATAAAACTTACGAAATTCGTTGGTCAGATTTAGACCCAAATCGTCATTTGGCAACGCACACTCGCTTTAACCTGTTGAATGAGAATGGATTTGGGCAAAATGAATTTGCGAAACACCAATTTGGACCAATCGTTTTTGGTGAAGAAATCGCTTACTTCAAAGAGGTTCTTTTTGGAGAGACAATCTTTGTTGACTTTGAGGTTTCGGGAATGACTCACGATGGCAGATTCTACCAATTCCGACAAGGGTTTTACAAATGGAAAATAAGTCGCCTTGCTGATTCTCCGTGGAAGCTGGATAAACCTAGCAATTTGGAAACTCGACACCACTCAAATGCCTCCGACCGAAAAAGGTTTTGTACCTCATAAAAATAGATGGTAGGTAGAACGAAGTTTTGCTTTTCCCAATATATATTTCAGATTATCAAAGGGTTACGAGAGAAAATCAAGCTCTAATGAAGCCTTTATTGCCTTGGCTTTTGCTGATATGATTCTCGCAAAATTTGATTGAAATTGATTCAAACATACTCTTATTATTTTGCTACCTTGCCAATTCACTAATTGAAAATTCATGGCTGAAAAATTCAAAGTTTATACGCATTGCTTGGAGTTATTGGAAAGCAAAATCAACTCGCTTGTTTCTGACATCAAAAGCTTTCAGGAAGCTTCTAATAATGATACAAAAAGTAGTGCGGGAGATAAATTTGAAACCAACCGTGCTATGATGAACCTAGAAAAGGAAAAGGCCGCTTTTCAATTAGATGAATTGCAAAAAATGCGAGAAACTTTTCTCAAAATCAAACCGAATGCTAAGCATGATAAAATTCAGTTAGGTAGTTTTATTTCCTGTAATTTGGGCAAATTTTATTTCTCGGTCGGATTGGGCAAAATCCAAGTAGAAGAAGAGCAATTTATGGCAATTTCGCTCGCCTCGCCTTTGGGCAAAGAACTTTTAGGCAAAATGGTTGGAGATAAAATTGCCTTTAATGGCAGAGAAGTGGAGATTTTGGAATTGAGGTAAATGAATTGAAAATGAGGAATTAAGAAAGAAGAATTACTACTATACATTTTTCTCTTTATCCTGAAAACTGGGCGTGAGACACGCCCATAAGCCTTTTTTCTTCGTTGCGTGTCTAACTCAACGAAGAGAGTACTTTTTGTAAGCAGTATGAGAATTTTCATAATGGCTGAAATTATAGAATTTGGTAGGTTCTTCTTCCAAGAAGAACAAATTTTGGGGAATGCGAATCATGTGAATGTTATAGAGTACAAAGGTACAAGCGTGGACGCTTGCACGAGTAGGGTAAAAGAGGCAATTACGAAAGACGAAATGAGGAAAGAACAAAGGGAAAATAATAGTCTTAAATCCATTTTATTGAGCAATCAATTCTGTAGTTTTTTTGTATTCCTGTTTATAATAATGGGTTGCAATAACAACCAAACAGAGAACGATGTTGCTCAATCCAACCAGAAAAACACGATTAAGATTGCCAGCGCCATGCACAATGTGATGCGAAAAGGGGAATTGGCAGGAAAAATCCAGCTAGATACAATCTCCAACCAAAAAGGACTTTACGGAATTGGACCTGTGGAGTTTCTGCGTGGCGAGATTCTCATTTCCGATGGAAAAACCTACGTTTCCAAAATGCTGACTGATTCTACGATGGAGGTTTTGGAAATGCCGAATGCCAAAGCTCCATTTTTTGTTTATGCAAATGTGACAGATTGGAATGAGGAGAAGTTGCCCGCAGAAATCCAAAACCTAAAACAGTTGGAGGCTTTTGTAGAAGAAAAGTCGTTGAATTTGAAAACTCCATTCGTGTTTAAATTGATTGGAAAGGCAGAAAATACCAAAATTCACATTCAAAATTTGCCAGAAGGCACGAAAGTAAGCTCTCCAAAAGAAGCGCACCAAGGGCAAGTTTCTTACAGTTTGGAGAATGAAAATGTAGAATTGGTTGGATTTTTCTCCACCAAACATCAAGGTATTTTCACACATCACGATTCGTTCATTCACGTGCATCTCATCAATCAAGCCCGAACCAAAATGGGACATTTAGATGAGATTTTGGTTGGAGACAACGAGTTGAAAATCTATTTCCCTAAATAATTTGCGACTTGCTAAGTCTGCGAATACCGCATCACAGAGACTTAGCAAGTCTTTTTCTTCGTACTAAATTCAACGCCTATCTTTATAGATTAGGAAGTGACTATATTTGTTTCTTTTGGCGGTCATTGAATATTTTACGGAAATTACCGCATCAGCAAATTCTCAAATCAACAAATCAGTTCATGCACAACAGTTATTATTATATCAGAAAACTCAGCAAGGCTCTCGAAAAAGAGTTGGTTGGATTGGAATTGGGCGATTGTTTCAGCCAAAACAAAGATGAATTGGTTTTGGGATTTTGCGCTCCCGACAAAGAATTTTGGATGAAAGCGAGTTTGCAACCTGATATGTGCATGCTCATTTTCCCCAAAGATTTCGCTCGAGCCAAAAAAAATTCGGTAGATTTATTTCTACCTTTATTCGGTTGCAAAGTGTTGGCTGTCAGGCAATTTAAAAATGAAAGAGCTTTTGGGATTGAGTTGGAGAACAATTATCGTTTGGTTTTTAAAATGTATGGAAACCGAGCTAATGTAGTGCTTTTTGAAGGGGAAAAAGCTCAGAAACTATTTCGTAAGCGGTTCGAGAAAGATGCAGAGAGCAATTACTCGGAGTTGGATAGAGAAATTCAGCAAGATTTTGAATATTTCAAGGAAAATGGTTTGCAACAAACCTTCCCTACGTTCGATAAAACCACAAAAAAGTGGTTGGAGTCGGAATATGATTTCAGCAATCAGACTGTAGAAAAACAATGGGAAAGCATAGAGGAATTGGTTTCCTACTTGGAAAACCCTGATTTCTATGTTTGTAGTAAAGGGAATTTACCCAAACTTTCCCTTTTTCCGCAAGATGAAGTGTTGGAGAAAATGAGGTCGCCCATTGAAGCGGGAAATGATTTTTTCTATCGTTTCTCAAAAGTCTATTTCACGGAAAGGCACAAGCAGAAAATTGCCAAATCGCTGAATAGCCAAATCAAGAAATCGGAGAACTACATCAAAAAGAATCAGAAGAAATTAAACGAATTGCAACACTCTTCCCGATTCGAGGAAACTGCTAATATCATTATGGCAAACCTCCACCAAATTCCAAAATATGCTGAGGAAGTAGAATTGTTCGATTTCTACAATGAGAAGAATATCAAAATCAAGCTAAACAAAGAACATACGCCACAAAAAGTGGCTGAGAAATACTACCGAAAATCGAAGAATCAGAAGAAGGAAATCGCCAAACTCCAACAGAATATAGATAAAAAAGAGGCGGAAATTTTCAAACTGGCAACACATTTAGAAGCCATCGAACCACTCACGACTTACAAGGAACTTACCAAATACCAAAAAGCTCATAAGCTTAAAGCGGAGGAAACCGTACAAGAAGTTTCCTTGCCTTACAAGAAATTCACTTTCATGGATTTCGATATTTTGGTTGGAAAAAACAGTAAAAGCAACGATAAACTGACGCAGAAGCATACTTATAAAGAAGATTTATGGCTTCACGCCAGAGACGTAACAGGTTCGCATGTGGTTTTGAAATACCAAGCAGGCAAACCTTTTCCGCCAATTGTAATTGAAAAAGCGGCTTCTCTGGCCGCTTTCTACTCACAAGGTAAAAGCAACTCACTCCAACCCGTAATTTGCACGCCCAAAAAATATGTGCGCAAAACCAAAAACATGCTTCCTGGGCAAGTCATTGTAGATAAGGAAGAGAAGGTTTTGATGGTTGAGCCGAAAAGCTTTGATGAGGAAGTGATTTTGTAGAATAAAACAGGAATTGGTTTTTCTGTCATTCTAAGTTTACGAAGAATCTATTTTGATGATTTGGTACTTCCCTCTAATTTCGATAGCTGAGACAAATTTCTTCATCTTTTTCTTGAGTTTGAGAAAATATAAAACACATATAACGACATTTATTTGCGAGATTAGCCAAAGATGTTGCCGAGAAATGCCTTTCTGAGTATAGATATTGATATTTTTGCATAAGCTAATTGCTTAGAGTACTAAAGGTTAGTTGCTCAAAACTAAAAGTATTATGACAAATTCTAAAAAAGAAGAAGTATTCATTGGTGCATTATCAGTCTGTGTTGCGGCTCTGTTTAAGCACAGCCAAAACTTATCAAATGATAGATTTTGGATTCCTTTGGCAATACTACTAGCTATCGGATTCCTTCTCTATCGAAGTTACAATAATCAAACTTCTGAAGTTGGGATGTCTGAAAAACCTGATTTCCTTGCAATTCTTTCAGAAAACCAAGCGATTGCTAATTACAATCATTTAATTTCTGGTATCTCCTAGTTCTACTTTAAAACTCTAACTAGAGCCTTTACTAAAATGCCAATTACACCTCTTTTTATTTATTTTCCACAAACTTGATGTCTTGAATTTGTCATAAAAAACATCCATCTGAAGATGGATGCAATTGAATGATAGAATTTACCCTTTTAATGATGATTTGGAATCCGAATTCAATTGCCACTAGCTTCAGCTAGTGGGCAACAGGTTTCATGTTTTTAGAGTCTTAAAGTAGAACTAGAAGTTAGGTTTAAATAAGAACGTTCTGATTTGAAAGTTACCAAATTAGAACGCTCTTTTACTTTAGAGTTTTACCATTCCCAGCTTACTCGATTATTACAGATAATACATACTAGAACTGTTGTGGTCTAATTGGTACTCAGTTGTGTGTCATTCTGAGTTTACGAAGAATCTATCTTTAGGCGATTTTTTGAGATAGTTTCCTCACAAGTTCGGAATGACATAATTAATTTGAAACCCTGTAAAACATTGATTATCAATACATAAATCTTCATTATTTATAACTCAAAATAAGTAATTCCACTTATCATACAAATACCTTTTCAAGTCAATTACCTGTATTCTTTTACGAGTCTTTGCCTCAAAACACTCTCCTTTTCCTTCCGCAGAATATCTGCCATTCAATTTAAGCAAATACTGCCTTTTCTCTTTTTTACTCATTTCGAAATGCTTGCAAACTACATTTCCATGTTTGTCCTCCACCAAAGCATCTATAGAATAATTAGGTGTCATGTAAATATTTCCCAAGTCTATTTCAACGCCTTTAGGAAGTTTTACATTCGTCAGCACAATTGAATGAAGCCCACTAAACTCAATTTTTATAGAATAGCTTTGATTCTGTATTAACTGTATTTCAAAGTTCCCATCTATATCTGTACTTGTTCTCAAACTAGCTGTGGAAATTGTAACGCCAGGTAGAGATACTGCCTCAAAATCTAAAATATTTCCTTTCAGAATTTGGGCATAAGAATCTGAAATTGTGAAACAACAGAGTAAATATACTAGAATAGGTGATTTTATTTTAATGTTCATTTTACTGAAAATCAATTAGTTACATATTTTAAACTAAAACTACAAGTTAATCTACTATTAAAATAGTTGATTAACTAAAATCATTTTAGTAGTATTGCAATGTCGGATTTCAAAAATAACTTTTCAAGAACAAACAATCGCTTTTCCAATCACAAAATCAACTAATTATGGAGCTGGATTTCCAAATTTTTCTGCAAATCAATCTTTATTTGGTGCTGTTTTATTTGATTTATGCCATTTTCCTAAAAAAGGAAACGCATTTCAAACTCAACAGGCTCTATTTGATAGGAAGCGTGTTTCTCTCGGTGCTAATTCCCACCGTGGAATTGCCCGAATTGGCAACGCAAACTATCTCCAATAGCCAAATTGCAGAAACGGTTCAGAATTTCACGCTCTCCAACCCAACCCAAAACGCACAGGAGTCCGATGGTTTGTTTTGGGTGCAGACAGCAATTGTATTATATGTAATTGGTGTTTTAGTGATGTTGATTCGGTTTGCATTCGGCTTGGGGCAAATCGGTAAACTTATTTCTAGCTCCAACCGAAAAAAAGAAAAAGGTTTTTGGCGGGTGGAGTTGGAAGAGCCCGCTATTGCTTTCTCATTTTTCAACTTCTTGTTTTGGCATGAGTCGGAACAGGTGGAAGAAAGCGAGAAGCGAAAAATTATCACACATGAACTAGCGCATATTCGCCAATTCCATAGTTTTGATATTGTTTTTTTAGAAGTGATTTCCGCCATTTTCTGGCTCAATCCTGTTTGCTATTTCTACCAGAAAGCAATCAGAAATGTGCATGAGTTTTTGGCAGATGAGGCAACCGTTCCCGAGAAATCGGAGCGAACTGCTTATTCAGAATTGTTACTTGACCAGTTTTTGGAGTCCGACAACTCGTATTTAACCAGTCAATTTTTCAATCAATCCATTTTAAAGAAACGAATTATGATGTTACATAAAATAAAATCGAGCAAAACGGCCATGTTCAAAGTGCTTTGGGCAATTCCTGTGTTGGCAATCTGCCTTTTCGTGAATGCTTGTGCAGAGAAATCATTAGAACCAATTAGCGCAGGGAAATCAACTTTGGTAAAAGTAAAAACCTATGATTTGCCAACTGATAAAAATGAAATAGCCTACACGGTTCTTTTCTCGCAAGGAACTGATTATAAAGTGGATTTCCCTGAAGAAATGCCTGATGGTACTTATTTTGCTATTCTTGATTCAAATGGAGTAGAGATTATAAACAATAGAAATGAAAAGCCCTACACAAAAATTATCTACACGGAAACAGCAACAGCTGTCAGAAAAATAGTTGTCAAATCGGACAAAAAACTTTCAGGAAAGCTTGAATTACTCTTCAATCAATCTACAATTCCAAAGCCAAAACTGACTAAAGATGGCTTTGCAGAAGGTTACACAACCATTCAGAAAACGAAATTTACTGTAGAGAATGAAATTGTTTTGGATGTGGAAGAGGGAACAAATATCGCTTTCATTATTGATGAAAAGAACAATAATGTAGAAGGAATCGTATTGAATGTTTTTGATAGCGAAGGAAAGAAAGTTGGAGCAAATCTGTATAACGAAAAATATTACGCAGAAATGACTCAAAAATGTAGAGAAACAGGAAAAATGACTATAAAAGTATCTTACGCTGGAGAACCAAGACCTTTTACTCTGAAAATTGCCGAGAGAAAGAAGTGATTTTTCAATGACATTGAAAGCGTAAATGGATAAAGA